>PLOI01000127.1 GCA_003142015.1 Acidobacteriaceae bacterium
ATTCTTGACCAGTTGCGCCAGTACACTGTGGTCGTCGCCGACACCGGCGACATTGAGGCAATCGGAAAGTTTCGCCCGCAGGACTCGACCACCAACCCTTCGCTGATTACCGCAGCGGCGCAGTTGCCGCAGTATCAGCCGATTGTGGACGGCGTGCTGCTGGCCGCGCGGAAGGAACTTGGTGCGAGTGCAACCGACGCGGCTGTGGCCAACCTCGCATTTCAACGGCTGGCCATCGCTTTCGGCAAGAAAATTCTGGCTATCATTCCCGGCCGCGTCTCGACGGAAGTGGACGCGCGCCTTTCTTATGACACGGACGCCACCATCGCGCAGGCGCGCAGCATCATCAAGCAATACGACGCGGATGGCATTGGCCGTGAGCGCGTGCTGGTCAAGATCGCATCGACATGGGAGGGCATACGCGCCGCCGAAGTGCTGGAGCGCGAAGGAATTCACTGCAACCTGACTTTGCTTTTCGGCTTGCACCAGGCCATAGCGGCAGCCGACGCCGGCGTCACGCTAGTTTCACCCTTCGTGGGCCGCATCCTCGATTGGTACAAGAAAGACACCGGCAAGGATTTCCACGGCGCCGACGATCCCGGCGTGAAGTCCGTGACCGCGATCTACAACTACTACAAGAAGTTTGGCGTGAAGACGCAGATTATGGGCGCGAGCTTCCGCAACGTCGGCGAGATTTGCGAGTTAGCCGGTTGCGACTTGCTGACGATCTCTCCGCAATTGCTGGCCGAGCTTGAATCGACTCAGGCCGAGCTGCCGCGCAAGCTTGATCCCGAGGCTGCAAAATCGCTTGTGATTCTAAAGATCGAAGTGGACAAGGAGACGTTTGACGCGATGCACCTCCACGACCGCATGGCCACCGACAAGCTGAAGGAAGGCATTGAGGGCTTCTCGGCCGCGCTGGTCAAGCTAGAGACGCTGCTCGCCAAGCGTCTGGCTGAGTTGGAAGTCCACGCTCCCGCGGCCGTNNATCTCCTGATAGCCGGTGTTACTCAGATTTGCGAGACGAAGATAAGGGCGAATTTTCCCTGCGTCGTGCGTCAGCGCGACATTCCAGACGGGATACGGGCTGGCGTTCCATGGAGGATTGCCGGGCTGCTGATAAGGCTTTGCTACTGCGACTGAGTTAGCGACGGTAAGTGTGTGTCGCAGCAGGACAGTCCATGTCGCATGAAGATTCTCAACCGGATAATTCAGGGCATACTCCGATTGCAATCCATTCAGGGGCGGTTGCGCGCCAACGAGTTGGGTCCACGCGAGCTGAACGGTTTGTCCCTTGGCGGGCGCCCAGGTTGCCGAAGATTCGACTCCCGCAAAATGAAGGCCGCTGAGATTGACCGCGCACCATGTGTTCACAGTGCAAAATGCGGGGAGCAACGAGTTAGGAAGCGTGGCGGCGCGGACATAGTCGATGGTGTCGTGCTGGCGGTTATAGAAGCCGGTGACTGAGAGTGTAAGCCGACTGGACGCGGTCCAATCCGCTCCTCCCTCGCCCGACCAGGATGACTCAGGCTTCAGATTTGGGTTGCCGATGGTGACCGGGTCAGAGTAATAAAGGTCGGTGTAAGTGGGAAGCCTGAATCCGTAGCCGCCGCTGGCTCGCAATTTCAATTGATGGGCCAGCCGCAAACTGCCCGCGAGGTGCGGTGCCAGCGCGGATTGCAAGCCGCCGGAGAATAACTCCTCACGCACACCCGCGGATAAGTTCCAGCGGCTTTTGGCGGGGCGCAAATCCAAATCGACGTAGCCCGCGCCGCGATTGCGCACATGAAGGCCGAGATTATTGCTGTGGATGCTGTCGCCGTCCGACTCCAACCCAAACAAGAGCACGGAGGTGGTTGCGACAGGAAGAGTGTGGCGCAAGGAAGCCTGCCAGGAGCCGTCGATGTGGTTGTTTTCGTAGACGGAGGGGTCATCGCGCAGCAGAACAAACTCGTCTGTGTGGCGGCGATAACCAAAGGCTGCCACGGTGCGGCTGCCTAACTCTTGCCGGCCGGAGGTAAACCATCCTTTGGTTCGTTCCCATGAGTCATAGGGGCCGTAAAACTGATTTGCGCCGAAGGAACGATCGCTCGCGGCAAAGAACAGATCGGAGATGCCGAGGCGCGAACTAATCCAATTCTCTGACGAGGCGTCCATGTTACGGTAATCGCGGTCGGCCATAAATCCAGTCGAGAAGTTGCGCTCGGCGGTCAATCGGCTGCTCCATCGCTTGCGCACGAGAGCGCCCAGCAAGGACTCTTCGTTTTCGCCAAAGCTGCCGGCTCCAGCGCGGAGGCGCAGCGAGGATATGGAGGGCGCGGCGGTAAGAAAGTCGACCACGCCGCTCAGTGCGTCCTCGCCGTGCAGTGTGGAGCCGGCGCCGTGCAGGACCTGGATCGAGTCCATGGCGTCGAGAGGAATGGGCAGGTCGAGATTGTGATGCGCGGTCTGGCTGTCGTCGATGCGAAAGCCATTCAACAGCACCAGGGCCTGCTCGAAGGTTCCTCCGCGCAAGATCAGATCGGCTTGTCCGCCGCCAGCGCCGCGCTGCTCGAGAAAGACCGACGAGTCCTGGCGCAGCAACTCCTGCGGTGACTCGAGCAAGAGAGCTTTGTCTTCGACTGGCAGCACGACGACGGAGGCGGAAGACTCGGCCAGCGGCACGGGAACAGGCGAACCGAGGACCACCATGGTCTCAGAGGGGTGAGGCAGCGGGGCGGATTGGGCAACCGGCGCGGCTTGCGCGGAAGCTGATTGCGCGCAGGCTGCGAGCAACAGGGAGACTGCAATGGGAATCGATTTCAAAGTAGGCATAGGTTGGCTTTCCTTCTAATTTTCAGCGGAAAGATGTTGATCCGCAAGGATGATTTGATATTGTTGTGAATAGTTGACAAAGTAAACCATCAGGACAAGACTATGCGCATCGATGCATTTCTCCATGAAAGCCCCATGTTCGCGGTCAACCGGGCAGCACGCCGGTTTGAATCGCTGGCTGCGCAGGCGCTGGCCGCCGACAGCCTCAATTTTCTGGAAGGGATGGTTTTGGCAGCCATGTTCTTCGAAGCGCCGCGGCGGGTGATGCCATCGCAGTTGGCGGAAACTTTTGGGACGACGCGGGGCAATGTGAGCCATTGCGTTTCGTCTCTGGAGGCCAAGGGATTGCTGCAGAGAAAGATTGATCCAGAGGATGCGCGCGCCTATCAGCTTACATTGAAGCCGCAGGGAAAGAAGTGCGCNNGCTCAAAAACCTGCGCAAGCTGGAAACGCTCTGTGAGCAGAAATAGCGCAGCCAATCCGTCCAGCTATTGCGGGGCGGGCCCCAGGGCAAAATAACATATAACTCCTAGTCCGCAAAGTACCAGCGGCCAGAATCGTATGGGAATACCAAAGAACGAATCTTGCTCCCTGAAAAGCTGGAAGCTTGCCGCAGGTGATTCTGGATTTATGCTGCTCCTATCGGGATAGCTACTGCTGGAGATCAACCACTCTTGCTGTTGTATGGCGGTGTCTGGAGACTTGCGCGGAGATAAGATCCAAACCAGTGCCGCAGCTCCCAGGAATGCGATAAGTCTGGGCCATTTGTGCTGTTGATAGTAGTTGGAGTCGTGAAAAAAGATCTTCGTGCCCCATTCCATGATGAACAGGCAAAGATAGATGATGACTAATACGAGTCCGCCGCGTCCGCGCTGAACTATCACGTAATCCTCACCAAAATGGCACTCGATAAAACTCATCCCGCATTGGCTAAAGCTGTGCCCTTTCAAAGCATCGGCTTAATCAGAAGTTCCTCATAGAATGTAACGCGACAAATCCTGGTCCTTCACCACGGATGCGACCATCTGCTTGACGTACTCGGCGTCGATGAGGAAGACCTTCTCGGGGCCGGCGGCGGCGGCGCGCTCCTCGTATGGAAGGGGCACGGAAGACTCGCTCTTGATGGCCTCTTGCAGCGCAGCGGCAGCCTCTTCGCCGGGAACGCGGCGGGCCACGTCAGGCGCGAGGAAGCTCACATCTTCGAGCACGCGTTCCATGATGGTGTGCAGGCGGCGGGCGCCAATGTTTTCGGTTTGTTCATTCACCTTGAAGGCAAACTCCGCCATCTCGCGCAGAGCTTCCGGCGAAAACTCGAGCTTCACGCCCTCAGTCTCCAGCAGCGCCGAGTATTGCTTGGTGAGCGAAGCCTTGGGCTCGGTGAGGATGCGTAGAAAATCATCGACGGTGAGTGACTTCAACTCGACACGGATGGGGAAACGGCCTTGCAACTCGGGGATAAGATCGCTGGGCTTGGAGACATGGAAGGCACCGGCGGCGATGAACAGAATGTGGTCAGTGCGCACCATGCCGTAGCGCGTGTTTACGGTGGTTCCCTCGACGATGGGCAGAATGTCGCGTTGCACGCCTTCGCGCGAAACATCGGGTCCATGGCCTCCTTCGCGGCCGGCTATCTTGTCTATCTCATCGAGGAAGACGATGCCGCTGGATTCGACGCGCTCCACAGCCGCACGGTTCACCGAATCCATGTCGATCAGCCGGCCTTCTTCTTCATCCACGAGGTAATCGAAGGCATCCGAGACCTTCATCTTGCGCTTCTTGGAGCCGCCGCCGAAGATGTTGGGCAGCATGTCCTTGAGGTTCATCTCCATATCCTCAAGGTTCTGATTGCTGATGATGCCGAATTGCGGCATTCCGCGCTCGCGCACGTCCAACTCGACCTGCCGCTCATCGAGCTTGCCTTCGCGGAACTGCTGGCGCATCTTCTCGCGGGAGCGCTGATAGCTCTCGGTGCCGGGCAGCGTGAGTTGGCCCTCTTGAGCGGGCGGCGTGGGCGGCGGAGGAGGCAGCAGCACGTCGAGCAGGCGCTCCTCGGCGTTCATCTCGGCGCGGTCTTCCACTTCTTCCAGGCGCTCTTCGCGCACCATGTCGATGGCAACCTCGACCAGGTCTCGGATCATCGACTCGACATCGCGGCCGACGTAACCGACCTCGGTAAACTTCGAGGCTTCGACCTTCAGGAACGGCGAATTGGTCAGCTTAGCCAGACGCCGCGCTATCTCCGTTTTTCCCACGCCCGTTGGCCCGATCATGATGATGTTCTTGGGCATGATGTCTTCGGCGATATCGGGAGGAAGCTTCTGGCGGCGCTGGCGATTGCGGAGCGCGATGGCCACGGCGCGCTTGGCGGCCTTCTGGCCGACGACGTGCTTGTCGAGCTCGGTGACAATTTCGCGCGGCGTCAGCTCGTCCAGCGAGACGTCTTGTTCTTCAGCGGAAGCGGGCAGATAAATGGCCATGGATAATGGGACGGGCTATCCCTTCAGCTCCTCAATGGTGACGTGGTCGTTGGTGTAAATGCAGATTTCGCCGGCGATCTTCATGGCCTTTTCGGCGATCTCGCGGGCGCTGAGGCTGGTGTTTTCCATTAGAGCGCGGGCAGCGGCCGTGGCATAAGGGCCGCCGGAGCCGATGGCGGCCAGAGGCTCGTCGGGATCGATCACGTCTCCCGAACCGGAGATGAGAAAGGTCTGCTCCTTGTCAGCCACCACCAGCAGAGCCTCGAGATTGCGCAGCATTTTGTCAGTGCGCCAGTCCTTGGCCAGTTCAACAGCCGAGCGGTTCAGATTGCCCGCGTACTGCTCCAACTTGGTCTCGAAGCGGGCAAAGAGCGAGAAAGCGTCGGCTGTGGAGCCGGCAAACCCGGCAAGAATCTTTTCCTGGTAAAGGCGGCGAATTTTTTTGGCCGAATGTTTCAGGACGTGGTCGCCCAGCGTGACCTGCCCATCGGCAGCCATCACGACCTGACCGTTGCGGCGGACGCAGATCACCGTGGTCGAACGAATCCGGCTACGAGACTGGCCGCGAATTCGGGAATGCTGTACCGCTTTGGAATTCGTACGCGAAGCCAAGGGAAAACCTCCGGAAATGAAGCGTCCGGCAGGCCGGAACTCCTTCATGATGCAGTCACGAGTATATCGCAGCGCGAAAGGCAGGCAGCGGCGTTCTGCAACGGGAGCCGGCCACGCGGCTCGCCCACTCCAGCCCGAGTCCGGCTGCGGTATGCTTAAAGCAGGGACTCGAGATTGGAAGCTATGGGGAACGAGTTCCGCCTTCAATGATCCTTCACAACCCAAACGCCTGGGAGATTTCCGCCACGGCGGCGCTCGTGGCCGTGCTTCTGGTGACGGGGTTCTGGCTGCTGCTGCACAAGGGCCCGACGCCGGAAGAGCGGGAGCGGGCGCGCCGCCAGTTTCTGTCCCACTCCGGGCGGCTGGTGGACGGCATGTTGCTGGACATCTGCGAGGTGGAGGTCCCGGCAAAACAAAAGGACGAGCCGAGCCGCACCCTTACGCTGCTGGTTTACAAATATCGCATAGGCGGCGTGGACTACGAGTCCTCCCAAGACATTACGGATATGCACGATGTGGTGGATGCGGCGCAGGTGCGGGTGGGCTTTCCCTGCTCGGCGCGTTATCAGCCGGGCAATCCCCAGAACAGCATCGTGGTGGCCGAGGAGTGGACCGGCCTGCGTGAGGGACTACCGGTTTTGCCCGCCTATGACGACCCCGACCCGCTCGACACCAGCCATCTGGAAGTCTTGCGCCCGGGCCGCGGCTAAAGCGAAACCAGAGTAGCTGTACCCGGGGGCAACCCCGCAAAGTGGTTTTTTCCTCAAGAAAAAGCCACCTCGAATACCCTTGGCAAGGGCACGTATACTCCGGTTTCGCTCTAAACGGCTGCTCCAGGCCCGGCGCATCTTCTTTGCGCAAGCAAAGGATTTGAGTTCAGGACCGTCTCCAGTTAACCAGGGCCGTTGCCGGCGTGTAGGATGTTCGAGAACACGGCCCCCGCGGGTCAGGTTCAAGCCAGGAGCAGTTGCACAGGCCAAACTCAGGAGGGAGATATGCTCAGGGGATTTCGCGATTTCATTCTGCGTGGAAACGTCGTAGACCTGGCCGTCGCCGTGATTTTGGGCGCGGCCTTCAATGCTATCGTTACGTCGCTGGTGGGCGACGTGCTCAACCCGCTGATTGCCGCCACCGTGGGCAAGCCGGACTTCAGCGGCGTAATCCTGAACATTGGCAGCGGGCACATCAAGATCGGCAACTTCTTCAACGCCGCCATCTCGTTCCTGATTGTGGCCTGCGTGGTCTACTTTGTCATTGTTCTGCCGCTCAACCACATGCTGTCGCGGCTGAAGAAGCCCGAGCCTGAAGCTCCGCCCTCGACGAAGCCTTGCCCCGAATGCCTGAGCGAGATTCCCGTGGCTGCCCGCCGCTGCGCCCATTGCGCGCAGCCTGTGGCGTAAGCTGATGAAGGATTGAGGTTTCCCAGTTCCGAAAATCCGGGCCTGGGGCACCCGCAGGTTCGCTTGTCCAATCTCTGTTCAAGACTCGAAAAAATCTTGGAGGATTCCACTCATGGTTGTGCGCAGGCCGCTTGTTGTTCTCTTTTTTCTGGCGCTGGTTTCATCCTCATTCATTTGCAGGCCGCTGGCGGCCCAAACCGCCGCGCTGCCTGCTCCATCAGCCGTCTTCGGCTACGGCGATTTCACAGCCCAGGCAAAGATCGAGGAGAAGTTTCTCGCGGTTCCCGACGCCAGGCTGGCCGGCGAGGAGTTGAAGATCCTGACCGCCGAGCCCCATCTGGCCTCGAGTCCCGAGGACCGCAAGACGGCCGAATATGTGGCGCGGAAGTTCCGCGCGGCCGGCCTCGACACGGAGATTGTTCCCTTTCGCGTGCTGATGAATCAGCCCAAGGTGGTGCGCGTGGAGGCCTATGACCAGAGCGGCAAACTGTTGATGAGCGGTCCTACGCGCGAGCATGTGGACGGCGACCCGTATCAGGACGATCCGAGAGTGGTGATGCCCTTTAACGGGTCTTCGGGATCGGGAGATGTGACCGCCGAGGTGGTCTACGCAAACTACGGCCGCCTGGAGGACTTTGACCAGCTCGCCGCCCAGCACATCGACCTGCACGGCAAAATCGTATTGGCGCGCTACGGCGGGAACTTTCGCGGGGTGAAGGTTTACATTGCCGAACAGCGCGGCGCGGCCGGAGTGCTGATCTACTCCGATCCACAGGACGACGGTTTCTTCAAGGGCGATACCTACCCCAATGGACCGTGGCGGCCTGAGACCGGAGTGCAGCGCGGCTCAGTGCAATACATGTTCAAGTATCCGGGCGACCCGGAAACTCCGGGCGTGGCCTCGACGCTGGATCTGCCCGACTCGGCCCGCGTATCGCGCTACGGAAGCCAGCCCCGCATTATCTCGATCCCGATCAGCTACCACGACGCCGCGCCGATTCTGAAAGCGTTGCAGGGCGCCGGAGTGCCTCCGGGATGGCAGGGCGGGCTAGGCTTCCGCTATCACATTGGAGAGGTTCAGGGACCAGGCGCAGTGAAGGTCCATCTGGTTTCCGTGCAGGACTACCAGCGCCGCATCATCTGGGACGTAATCGGAACAGTGAAGGGCGCGGAGTATCCGGACGATTGGGTTGTGCTGGGCAACCATCGCGATGCCTGGGTCTACGGCGCTGTGGATCCCAACAGCGGCTCGGCGGCCATGCTGGAAGCGGTGCATGGCGTGGGCGCGCTGATGCGCGAGGGCTGGCGGCCGAAGCGGACCATCGTCTTTTGCAGTTGGGACGCGGAAGAAGAAGGCCTTATCGGCTCGACTGAGTGGGTGGAGCTGAACGCCAAGGCACTGGAGCGCGCGGTGGCCTACTTCAACACCGACGTGGGCGTTGCCGGACCGGATTTCTCCGCCTCCGCCGTTCCCTCGCTCAAGCAGTTTCTTCGCGAGCTGACCCGGTCGGTTCCGAGCCCAATGGGCGGGACGGTCTATCAACAATGGAAGATCAAATCTACCGGCGAGAATGAGCATCGCCGCTCGAACGCGCCGCTTGAGGCCGGCGAGGAAGTTCAGTTGGGCGATCTCGGCTCCGGCTCCGACTTCACGGCGTTCTTGCAGCATATCGGCGTGCCAGCGACCGACATCGGCTCCGAAGGCCCATACGGCGTTTATCACTCGGTTTTTGACAACTACAAGTGGTTCACGGAGAACGCCGACCCGAAGTTCGTTTATCTGCAGGAGATGGCACGCGTCTTCGGCCTCGAAGCTCTGCGCATGGCCGATGCCGACGTGCTCCCTTACAACTACGTGGCCTACGCGCGCTCAATCCGCTCCTACATCGACGCGGCTAAACAGAAAGCTGCCAGCCAGGGTCTCGACGCGCTGGACTTCGCGCCTGCGCAGGCTGCCGCCAAACGGCTTTCCGCCGCGGCAGAGCGGATTCACGACCGGCAAATCGCGGCCTCCGGAGATCTCGCAAGACTCAATCTCATACTCCGTCAGACCGAGGCCGCGCTGATCTCGGAACAAGGCCTGCCGAATCGCCCATGGTTCAAGCACACCATCTACGCTCCCGGCGAATATACGGGCTACGCGGCGGTGGTGATTCCCGGCGTCAACGAGGCTGTGGCCGCCAAAGATCAGCCGCGGGCCGCGCAGCAGTTGACGGTGTTGACCCAGGCGCTCACGCGGGCGGCGCAGACGCTGGAGGGGGCGCAGTAGTCCTGGATTCCCTGGCCCGGCTCTGTCTGCACCTTTCGGTTGTTGACCGCGCCCTGTTTGGCTCGTATCGTTAAGATTGACTATGAAAACTTCCCCTAACAGCGTGCGCATCGGAATTGCGGTTGCCATTATCGTGGGCACCATCGGCTGGCTGGCCTGGTCCGGCTACGGATCCAACAAGAGCTACTACGTCACCATCCCCGAGTTGGGCAGCATGGGCGACAAGGCCTACCACAGCCAGTTGCGCGTGGAGGGCTTCGTCCAGCCCGGCTCGATTGAGCAGAATGGCACTCATGTGACCTTTGTTTTGAACGAGTTTGAGAGCCACTCGCCCAAGGCCGCCAGCGGCCGCTTGCTGACGGTCAACTACAAAGGCGCCGAGCCGCCGCCGGACACCTTCAAGGACGATGCCCAGGCGCTGGCCGAAGGCTCTTATGGCCACGACGGGGTCTTCCACGCTAACGTCCTGCAGGCCAAGTGTGCCAGCAAGTACGCTCCTGCTCAGCCCGGTCAACAGCCGGGTATGCAGCCTGCCACGAAGCCTGCGGCCACGCCGAATAACAGTCCCCGCGCTGCGGTTCAAGCCCCAGCTGCAGCCAACTCGCCCGCAGCCCCAACTGCCGCAAACTGAGGCGCATGAACGCTCCCGCTTCCGAGGCCGCCAGCTCTACCGCCTGCGCGCGGCTCGATCAAGTCTCGAAGCTCTTTGGTGCTTTTGCCGCACTGCGTCAGGTTTCGGTGGAGTTTGAACCGGGGCGCTGCTACGTCCTGCTGGGCGAAAACGGTGCGGGCAAGTCAACGCTGCTGCGCATTCTTGCCGGCCTGCTGCGGCCCAGCTTCGGCACGGTCCGAGTCTTCGGCACAGCCAAAACAGGTGGCGTTGAACCTCATGATGCCCGCGAGCGCATCGGCTACATGAGCCACGCGCCCATGCTCTATGACGAGCTGACCGCCCAGGAAAACCTGCGCTACTTTGCCAGCCTCTATGCTGGCCGCGCCTGCCTTGAGCCGGCCGACGCCTTGCGCCAGGTGGGACTGGACCCCGAGTTGACGCGCACTCTGGGCCAGTATTCGCAGGGGATGAGGCAGCGGACCTCGCTGGCTCGCGTGCTGCTCTCGGTGCCTGAATTGCTGCTGCTCGACGAGCCTTTTTCCAACATGGACGTGGAGAGCGCCCGCCAGATGGTCGAGCTGCTGGCTGGATTCCGCCAAGGCAACCGGACGATTGTGTTGACGACGCACCAGCGCGAGCTGGCCGCGCCTATCGCCGATTGGGTGCTGACGCTGCACGCAGGGCGCGTGGCTTCGCTGGAACCGGGAAGGCCGACACTATGAAGACCAACGGAGCGCGCTTTCTGGAAACTCTCGACATTCGCTTCGAACTTCAGGAGTACGAGGTCGATGTTGACGATTTGTCCGCTATTGCCGTCGCCAAAAAGATTGGGATGCCGCCGGAGCAGGTCTTCAAGACTCTGCTGACGACAGGCGGAACCGACTCTTACGTCTTTGCCGTCATCCCCGGCGACGCCGAACTGGACTTCAAAAAGCTGGCCCGCGCCGCTGGCCTGCGCAAGGCGGAGATGGCGCCGCTCAAGGACGTGCAGCCGCTTACCGGTTACATTCGCGGCGGCGTGACCGTCTTCGGGGCAAAGAAATCTTATCCGGTTTTCGTTGATGAGACAGCGATTCTCTTCGAGCGGATCAGCGTCTCGGCCGGCGCGCGGGGCACGCAACTCATCCTCGCGCCCGACGACTATCTGAGAGCCGCCGCAGCCCAGACCGCCGACCTTACAAAATCAGCCGGGACAAAATCCGCCGCAGGGGAGGGAGACGCCTGATGCCTCGCGCCCTGTGGACCCATCTGGCGAAAGAACTGCGCATCGAGTGGCGCTCGCTGGACGCCATCGTCTCCATGCTCTTCTTCTCCGGGCTGGTGGTGGTGCTTTTCTCGATTGCGTTTGACCCGGGCGGGGCATTTTCACAGCAGATCGCCGGCGGCGTGCTTTGCGTGGCCACCATGTTCGCCTCGGTGAGCGCGCTGAATCAGGCCTGGGCGCGCGAAATCCGCCACCAGGTTCTGGACGCGCAGCGCATGGTTCCCGCTCCCGGCGCGGAGCTATTCCTGGCCAAGGTGCTTGCGAATTTCCTCTTTGTGACTATCGTCCAGGTGCTGCTGGCCCCGGTTTTTATCGTCTTCTATAACCTGCATATCGCGGGTCAGGGCTGGCTGCTGGCGCTGGTTCTGCCGCTGGGCACATGGGCGCTGGTGGGCAACGGCGTCTTTTTTGCCGCGCTCTCGATTCGCAGCCGTAACCGCGAGCTGCTACTTTCGCTGATTCTCTTTCCTATCTTCATACCGGCTCTGCTGGCCATGGTTCAGGCCACGACCGCCATCCTGACCGGCGAAAGCGACCCCACGCTCTGGATCAAGCTCTTGCTGGGCTACGACATCATCTTCACCACCGTCAGTTTGCTGCTTTTTGACGTGGTTTTCCACGCCGAGTAGGGCGGCTAAAGCCCCGCAGCGCACCCTCTTACAGATCGCCGTTTCCCGTTCACGGGAGACCCTGCTGAGCGCTGTGACTGGTATCACTCGACAGTGTTAAATGCGAGTGATAACCTTCGGATGACTGTTTTTCCGGGAAGTTTTCGTCGCCTTTTCCTGGACCGTTCGTGGTAAACCACCAAAACTTCAGCTTGGGAGGATTTGTGACTGCACAGTATTGGGTGTATTTCTTTATGGCCGTGAGCGCGCTCTCGCTCGTTGTGGCCTTCTTCTTTACGCGTCAGGTTATCGGCTCGGACCATGGAACTCCAGAGATGCAGAGGATCGCCGGAGCCATCAAGGAAGGCGCCGAGACATTCCTGAAGCGCCAGTACAAGACCGTTGCGGTCGTCCTGGGCCTGATGCTTCCCACATTCGCCAATGCGCAGGAAAAGACGGGCGGAGGCGAAGCCAACCTGATTCTGCCGGATTTGCGGTCTGTGCATTTCGTGAATTTCTTCGGCATGAACGGACATGACCTGCTGACGCTCGGATTGCTCTTCTGCGCCGGCGGCCTGTTGTTCGGCCTGGTGATCTACAACAAGTTGAAGAACCTTCCGGTTCATCGCTCCATGCGCGAAATCTCCGAAATGATCTATGAGACCTGCAAAACGTATCTGATCACGCAGGGCAAGTTCATTCTCGTGCTTTGGGCTTTCATTGCGGTCATCATCTCGCTGTACTTCGGCTATCTGGCGCCGGTGCCAAATAAACCGATCTGGGTTACGCTGCCGATCATTTTGGGGTTCAGTCTGGTCGGCATCGCGGGCAGCTACGGGGTGGCGTGGTTTGGAATTCGCGTCAACACCTTTGCGAACTCACGGACGGCATTCGCGGGATTGCGCGGCAAGCCCTATCTGATCTCTGAGATTCCGCTGAAGGCTGGCATGAGCATCGGCATGTTGCTGATCTCGGTCGAGTTGCTCATCATGCTCTTCATCCTATTATTCATCCCGGCCGATTATGCGGGCCCCTGCTTCATTGGCTTCGCGATTGGCGAAAGCCTGGGCGCAGCGGCCCTGCGTATTGCCGGAGGCATCTTCACCAAGATCGCCGACATCGGTGCCGACCTGATGAAGATCGTCTTCAAGATCAAGGAAGACGATGCGCGCAACCCGGGTGTCATCGCTGACTGTACAGGTGACAACGCGGGCGACTCCGTTGGACCCAGCGCGGACGGCTTCGAGACCTACGGTGTCACCGGCGTGGCCCTGATCACCTTCATCCTGCTGGCGGTTCCAAATCCCACCACTCAAGCGCAACTGCTGGTCTGGATCTTCGTCATGCGCGTGGCCATGCTGGTCTCCAGCTCGGGTGCCTACTTCCTCAATGGCGCAATCGCCAAGGCGAAATACGTAAACTCCGACGAGATGGACTTTGAGGCGCCGTTGACCTCGCTGGTATGGATCACCTCTATCGTTTCCATCGCCCTGACCTACTTCGTCTCCTGGGCAATGATCCCCACTCTCGGGGACGGAACGCTGTGGTGGAAGCTGGCTTCCATCATCTCGTGCGGAACCCTGGCGGGCGCGGTAATCCCTGAATTGGTCAAGGTCTTCACCTCGACCAACTCGGCTCACGTGCAGGAAGTCGTCACATCCGCCAAGGAGGGCGGAGCCTCCCTGGGGATCTTGTCGGGCCTGGTGGCCGGCAATTTTTCCGCCTACTGGCTGGGATTGAGCATGGTAGCGCTGATGGGAATGGGCTATTTCTTCAGTAGCTTGGGTGGGTCCATGGATGTCATGATGCTCGCTCCAGCCGTCTTCGCCTTTGGCCTGGTCGCCTTCGGCTTCCTGGGCATGGGTCCGGTCACGATTGCCGTGGATTCCTACGGCCCGGTCACCGACAATGCGCAATCCGTCTATGAGTTGTCGCTGATCGAAACTATTCCCGGCATCGAAGCTGAGTTGAAGAAGGACTATAACTTCGACGCCAAGTTCGAACGCGCAAAATACCTGCTGGAAGCCAACGATGGAGCCGGCAATACCTTCAAGGCTTCTGCAAAGCCGGTGCTGATCGGCACAGCCGTGGTCGGCGCAACCACCATGACCTTCTCGATCATCATGGCCCTGACCCACGGACTGACCCAGGACGTAAATAAACTCTCTCTGCTGCACGCGCCCTTCATGCTGGGGTTGATCTGCGGCGGCGCAGTGATTTTCTGGTTCGCTGGCGCTTCCATGCAGGCGGTCACCACCGGCGCTTACCGCGCGGTCGAGTTCATCAAGGCAAACATCAAACTGGAAGGCGCGGAGAAGGCCTCGGTCACGGACAGCAAGAAGGTGGTAGAGATCTGCACCAAGTACGCGCAGAAGGGAATGTTCAACATCTTCCTTGCCGTCTTCTTCGCCACACTCTCGTTCGCGTTCATGGAGCCGTTCCTGTTTATCGGCTACCTGTTCTCGATTGCGATCTTCGGCCTGTACCAGGCGATCTTCATGGCCAATGCCGGCGGCGCGTGGGACAACGCGAAGAAAGTCGTCGAGGTCGATCTGAAACAAAAGGGGACGCCTTTGCACGACGCAACCGTGATCGGAGACACCGTTGGCGATCCATTCAAAGACACCTCGTCGGTGGCAATGAACCCGATTATCAAGTTCACGACTTTGTTCGGATTGCTTGCAGTCGAGCTTGCCGTGACGCTCAGTGCGGAGAATCCGCTGCTCACACACATCCTGGCAGTCGCCTTCTTCCTGGTGTCGGCGTTCTTCGTGCACAAATCGTTCTATGGCATGAGGATTGAGACCAAGGAAGGCAACTAATAACAGTGTGAAACCGGCCCGCTCTTTACGGGCGCGGAACCGAAACACCCCAGCGGCCCTACGCGAGATTGCGTGGGGCCGCTGGGGCGTTTCGGGTCAGCGTTGTTCTCTGTTTGGCAAAGTTGGCCAAGAATCCTATACTCAAGCTGAGGTGCCTTATGCCGACCCGCAATGTCAGCCTGACCAAGGAACTGGACCAATTCATCGCCTCCAAGGTGGAGGCCGGACTCTATGCCAATGCCAGCGAAGTCATGAGGACTGCCTTGCGCGTTTTTGAGCGGGATGAGCGGGAGTACGAGGAGAGGATGGCGTCATTGCGAGCCGCCATCGACAAAGGATTTGCCAGCGGAATCGCCGAACCGGGGGTATTTTCTCGAATTCGCAAGAAATACGGACTTCCGGATAGAGAGGCTTGAAGATGCTTCGGGTCGATGTTTCCATTGAGGCTGAAGAGGATATTGACGAGATTACGGACTATACGGCAAGAACCTGGGGATGGCGGCAGACAGATCAATACCTTGCTAAGCTGGAAGACTGTTTCGGTCTATTGGTCAGAAACCCTTCCGCCGGGCGTCGCTGCGAGTCAATTCGTCCTGGGCTGCACCGGTTCGAGATTGGCAAGCACGTTGTGTTTTACATCCCCTACCCCAGAGAATTGCTGATTGTGCGCATTCTGCACCAACAGACGATTCCGGCCAAGTCCCGCTTCGAGGAGTGATGGTCTGCACGGCTCGTTCTGGGGATTCTTCTGATGAGAAAATGTACCCGGCTTAGCGAATTGCAATGCCAAAATGCTTTCGAGCTAGATCCAGGAGGTCTTCATCTGTCATTACGCCGTATTCGGCATGTGGCTCCTTGTCTGGCGCGATGAAGAAATATCCGACACCTATCTTGCTCATCCGGTATCTCCGGACCTTCTTTCCAATGCAAATTCTGAACGAGAGGGTATTTGTATCGGGAAAATTAATTCCCGCCTTCTGTAGTCGCGCGCTTGCCTGACTATAGTAAAGCTGAAAGTCGCTGAGCGCCTCGTTGACATTGGGGTCGTTTTCCTTGCCCTTCTCTGTCGCGAGTGCGAAAAAAGCCACGATGGTAGGACCGTGGATCACGAAGACAGGCTGCGACCCAGCGGAGGATTCCTGCGAGTTTCCCACGCCAACGCAAACGGCGATAAACAAAAGAATCCCTATGAACTGCTTCATGCTGGCAAGTCTACGCCGCAGTTCGGCAACCAATCAATCGACTCCTCTGCTTAAAGGGCTTCGTGGTTCGGCAAACCGTCCCGAATCTCCACAACTCCCACAGGCGGAGCACCGAAGTGCACCGTTTCTGCGTCTTGCCGCCGGGCGCGGTTAGGGCTAGGCTTGAATTTGAGAGGGACGGAAGGGCTGGCCAGGATTGCACCGGAATCGAGGCAGATTTTGCAGGCTTAACCCCGCGCCTCGCAAGGCTGTTTGGAGCTTTCCACAGGGAATCGCCTTTGTTTGGAAAGTTGATGCCTGAAATGTGACCAAAATACAAGATATTGTGGTTTGTTGTTGACATGTACCACGGACAGCGGTACTTTTTCATCTGCGGCCTTAAACGGTTTCTAACGAACTCCGGTGCGAAAGTTCCACCGAGGGGCCTCTGAAAGCAGAGAACTCGCGGTACTTTTCCCGTTCCCCGTTTCCCGTTCTTTGACCGAGATTTTTCCCTGACCTCCTCCTGGCTGCGCAGCGCCGGACGGGGCAAAAGATTCAACGAGTAATTTGATTGAGAGGGTTCCATGAACGAGGTCCATTTTCAGTCTTCTGTCGCCTCCCTGCAGACTCCCTACACCCAGCGGGGACTGATCTTTACGCGCCGCTTCACCACCGAAGGCGTCTCGCCCTATGACGAACTCCAGTGGGAGCAGCGCACGGCGTCGATTACCGACAGCAAGGGCAACACCATCTTCGAGCAGAAGAACGTTGAGGTGCCGGCCGACTGGTCGATGACGGCGACGAATATCGTGGCCTCGAAGTACCTGCACGGGCATTTGGGTACGCCGGAGCGGGAGACCGGCGTGCGCCAGTTGGTGGGCCGCGTGGCCGAGGCCATCCGCGACTGGGGCGTGTCCGGCGGCTACTTTGCCACCCCCGAGGATGCGGCCATCTTCCACGACGAGCTGGCCCACATGCTGCTGACCCAGAAGGTGGCCTTCAACTCGCCGGTCTGGTTCAATGTGGGCTGCGACCGCCTGGAGCCGGATGCGGACGGCCAGAACTGGCATTGGGACCCCTCGACCGGCGGCGTGAAATACTCNNGAGGGGATGCTGTTCAAGTGGGGTTCAGGCACCGGAACCAACCTGTCGTCGATTCGCGGCTCGAAGGAGCAGTTGTCGGGCGGCGGCCAGGCCTCCGGCCCGCTGAGCTTCATGCGCGGCTTTGACGCCTTTGCCGGGGTCATCAAGTCAGGCGGCAAGACGCGCCGCGCGGCCAAGATGGTGATTCTGAACGCCGACCATCCGGACATCATCGAGTTCATCGAGTGCAAGGCGAGGGAAGAGGCCAAGGCCTTCTCGCTGATCAAGGCCGGCTACGACGGCTCGGGTCCGGATTCAGAGGCCTATTCGTCTATCTTCTTTCAAAACGCCAACAACTCCGTGCGCGTGAGCGACGAGTTCATGCGCGCCTACGAGAACGACGGCGACTATACCACATACACGGTAAAGGGCCACGAGCCGGTGGCGACCTACAAGGCGCGCGACATCATGCGCAAGATCGCCGAGGCCACCTGGCTGTGCGGCGATCCTGGCATGCAGTTCGACACGACCATCAACCGCTGGCACACCAGCAAGAACACCGCGCGCATCCATGCGTCGAACCCTTGCTCGGAGTACATGTTCCTGGACAACTCGGCCTGCAATCTGGCGAGTTTCAACCTGATGAAGTACGTGACGCCGTCGGGCGTCTTTGACATTCCGGCTTTCCGGCACTCGATCTCCGTGGTCATCACGGCCATGGATATCCTGGTGGACTGCTCGGGCTACCCCACCGAGGCCATCGCTCGCAACTCCCACGACTACCGTCCACTGGGGCTGGGCTACGCCAACCTGGGCGCGCTGCTGATGGCCTTTGGGCTGCCTTACGACTCGAACGGCGGGCGCGATCTGGCAGCCGTGCTGACCGCTATCCTTTGCGGCCAGGCTTACATGCAATCGGCCCTTGTGGCCGCCAACTGCCCACCCATCGCCTCGGCCACCTCGCTGACCGCTTCAGTGGAGCGTCAGGGCGGGGCCTGCCCGGGGTTCTACGTCAACCGCGAGCCGTTCCTCGACGTAATCCGCATGCACCGCGCCGAGGTGAACAA
>PLOI01000057.1:0-12190 GCA_003142015.1 Acidobacteriaceae bacterium
GGTGACGCCGTGCTCGGGCTGGTGGTGGCCGAGGCCCTGTTTCTGCTTCACCCCGAGTGGCAGGAGGGCGAGTTGACCCGCGTCCGCTCTCAGTTGGTCAGCCGCCAGCATCTGGCGGAGGTAGCAGCGGTCATCGGCCTGGGCAGCCATCTGCGCCTCAGCCGCGGCGAAGACAAGGGCGGTCTCAGGCGCAAGAGCACCGTGCTCTCCAACACCATGGAGGCTGTTTTGGGCGCGCTGTTTCTGGATGGTGGACTGGAGCCGGTTACTGCCTTTGTCCGCCGCTGGGTGATGGGTGAGGCCGCCGAGCAATTAGCCGAGGAGTTGCGGGCCGGAGCAGCCTTGGGCAACTACAAATCGGCCTTGCAGGAGTACTTGCAGGCCTCGCGCGCCGGAGCGCCTGTCTATCGGGTCAAGAGCGAAAGCGGCCCCGACCACCGCAAGCGCTTTCTGGTCGAGGTCCGGCTCAAAGCNNGCCGAGCAGGATGCCGCCCGGCGCGCACTGGAGCAGTTGCAGGCGGCCGGAGAAACGGCTGCTGCGCAGGCCGAGGTCAAGCCGAGAGCCAAAAAGGAGGAGCTGGCAGCGCAATGAGTACCCCCGCCCAAGCGCCTGGCCTGTCCCCGCATTGGTTTGCGCGGCTGCGGCTTCATCTGCCTACCGTGCCCGAGGCTCTCGCCTCGCTGCTCCGGACCGTAGTGGTGGCGCTATTTCTGCTCACCTTTGTGCTTCAGCCCTACCTCATCCCTTCCGAGAGCATGGAACACACCCTGCTGGTGGGTGATTTTCTTCTGGTCAACAAGCAGATTTATGCTCCGTCCGGCGGCTTGGGCCGCNNGATGGCCGCGTCTCCGTGAATGGCGCTGTCCTCCGAGAGCCCTACGCAGCATTTGAGCCCGCTGCAGGAAATCCCTTCCGCGACGACTTTCCCGCCACGGTTTATACCGATCCGGAGGTGGACCCGCTCTGGTGGAAGCAGATGCAGAGCCTCATCCGCGACGGCGAACTGGTGGTGCCTGAGGGCGAATATTTTGTGCTTGGCGACAACCGCAACCACAGCAAGGATTCCCGTTTCTGGGGCTTTGTCGCGCGGCGGCAGATCGTGGCCCGGCCGCTGGTCATTTACTTCTCCCTCACCCGGCCTTCAACCACCGATGTCGAACAAACCACGCTGCAAGCCGCGGATGATAGACTCGGACACGACAGGGAAATCTCGTCCCGGCTTGCCGGTTTTGCCCGCTGGAAGCGCATCTTCCACGTCGTGCATTAAAAACAGTGAACAGTGAACAGTGGTCAGTGAACAGCAGACAGAGAACAGGGTCAGCAGTCAGTCTCCGGGATTTTTTGACTGACCACTGTTCACTGTGCACTGTTCACTGATAAGAGCGACAGGATGACAAAGAAAAAATCGCCGGCTCCCAGGACGCCTTCCGAGCCCCAGCCCGATGAACAGAGAGTGGAAGAGACGCCTTTCGAGGCCGTGGCCAGCATCTGCTCCATCCTGGTGGTGGGCCTGTTCATCCTCACCTTCCTCGCACAGAACTACGTCATCCCCTCCGGCTCGATGGAAAAGACGCTGCTGGTGGGCGATCATCTGCTGGTCGATCGCATCACCCTTGCGCCGCCCACGAAGTGGATGCCGCTCGTACACTACCGCGAACCCCAGCGCAACGATATTGTGGTCTTCATCAAGCCTGTGCCGGACCCGGATGCGGATGGAAACCCTCAATACCTGACACTGGTGAAGCGGCTGATCGGCATGCCCGGCGACCATATCCACCTGCGCGACGGTATCGTCATCATCAACGGCGTGGCTCAGAACCAGCCCCACGCCCAGTTGACTACGCCGGAAAACCATCAGGAATTCCTCGACGAGTTTCCCGCTGTGCCGCCATCCACTGACCGTGGCGCCACTGAAGCCTGGTCTGTCGATTTTCCCAATCACATCGAGAACGGCGACCTGGTGGTCCCGCCCGGCCACTACTTCATGATGGGCGACCATCGCCACAACAGCCTCGACTCCCGCTTCTGGGGATTTGTGCCCAGAGAGAACATAGTGGGCCGCCCGCTCTTCAACTATTGGTCGTTTGTGACACCCGAAGATCAGTATGAACAGCCCGGAGTCGGCAATACCGTGGCCTGGCTGGGCCACGTAGCGTTACACTTCTTTACCGAAACCCGCTGGAGCCGGACCTTCCATAGGGTGAAGTAGCAGTGAACACTGACCACTGACCATTGTCCACTGCCCACTGAAAAGGCCATGAGCGAAGACGCACAACCCCGGCAACAGAAGCACAAGCGGCTTTGGCTCGCCCTGGCGGCGCTGACTGTTCTCCTGGCCATCCTGATAGTGCCCCCGTTCCTGAGCGTGAGCCGCTATAAAAGCCGCATCACTCAACTGATCTCCGCTTCGCTGGGCCGCCCGGTGCGTCTGTCCTCCGTCGAGGTGCGCCTGCTGCCCCGGCCGGGCTTTGTCCTCTATGACCTCACCGTCGAGGAAGACCCCGCTTACGGCGCTGAACCGGTCTTCCACGCCAACACGGTTACCGCATCGATTCGTTTGCTCTCTCTGTGGCGCGGACGCCTGGAGATCGACACCATCAGCGCGGACGAAGCCAGCCTGAACCTTGTGCGCACCTCGGCCGGCCGCTGGAACATCGACTCACTTCTCCGCACAGCGAACGCCCAGGCGCAATCCGCAGCGGGCAGCGCCGGGCCGGGCAAGCCCATCAGGCTGCCTTACCTCAAAGCCGCCAATTCGCGCATCAACATCAAGAATGGCGTGGAAAAGCTACCGTTTTCCCTACTCAACGCCGAGATGTCCCTGTATCAGCAGAGTCCCGGCGACTGGCGCGTTCGGCTGCGCGGTCAACCCGTTCGCACCGACCTGCCCCTCCAGCAGGCCGACACAGGCATCTTGCGGCTGGAGGCAAATCTCCGCCAGGCGCCGGAACTGCGCCAGATGCCGGTTCACCTTGACCTCGAATGGCGCCAGGCCCAACTCGGCCAGCTCACTCGTCTTCTCCTCGGCTCCGACGCAGGCTGGCGTGGCGACCTCACCGGCGAACTCCAACTCGATGGCACCGCCGATGCGGCCCAGATCAGAACCCGGCTGCGTGCCTCAGGCGTCCATCGCGCCGAGTTTGCCCCGGTCGCGTCCATGGACTTTGACGCCAACTGCACGCTCGTTGCCCACTTCACCACCCGCGCCATCGACAACCTGCTTTGCGACTCTCCGCTGGGCGACGGCCATATCCGCCTTACTGGCAATCTTTCCGGCGACAGCGGTCTGCCCCGCTTCTCCGTCGAACTGGACCGCATCTCCGTGGCGGTGGGCCTGGACGCACTGCGCACCGTGCGCAGCGATCTGGCCCCCGGCCTGGAAGCTGCCGGATCGGCAAGCGGCAAAATCACCTACGCGCAGGAAGACACTGCCCCGCCAAAGCCCGCACACCCCAGCAGCGCCCGCTTCGCCAAGACCCATCCGGCCGTGCAAGGGCCGCTTACCGGTAACGTCACCATTCAGGGCCTCCAGCTCAGCGGCAACGGTCTCAGCGAACCCATTCGTATTCCCAAGGTGGTCCTGGCGCCCACACCCGCAATCCAGCCTTCCGGCACATCTCAGGCGCTGACGGCAACCGTGGCCATCCCCGCAGGCGCAGAGGTCCCGCTCACGGTTTCCACGCGCCTCGCGTTCTCCGGCTATCAGCTCACGATGCGCGGCCAGGCCTCCATCAAGAGGGGCGGGGAACTGGCGCATCTGGCTGGCATCCATTATGCTGCCGCCCTGGATGCGCTTTCCGGCGACCCCGTCTCCATGGACCTCACCGCAGAGGGCCCCTGGTGGCCCATCCCGACGCCAATCGAGGTAGTCTCGCCGGCCAGCACCTCACCCGCCGCGACCGGTTCCACGCTCCAGCTTGCACCCTCTGCCGACACCCTTGCCGGAACCGTAACCTTGCACAACGCCACATGGAAGGCCGATTTTCTCGCCAACCCCGTCAAAATCTCCCAGGCAACACTCCGCCTTGCCTCTGGAGAACTTCGCTGGGATCCGGTCGTCTTTTCCTACGGCCCGGTGAAGGGATCAGCCACGCTTTCGCTGCCCGCCCCTTGCGACGCGCCCCAAAGCTGCCCGCCGGCATTTCAGCTCCAGTTTGGCGCGCTCGACGCCGCTGTCCTCCAGACCGCATTTCTGGGCGCTCATGAGCCGGGTACGCTGCTCTCCACGCTCCTCAATCGCCTTCGCCCTACGCCGGCTCCGGCATGGCCGCAGATGGAAGGCACAGTCAAGGCCGAATCCCTCATCCTCGGCCCGGTCACGCTCCAAAAGCTTGAGGCTACCGTCTCCACGCTTGCCGACGGGGCTGAAATCACCGCCTTCGACGCCGCCCTATTCGGCGGCTACATCCACGGAACCGGCACGCTCCACGCAGCCGCCTCCGCCCAGGACAAGCCCTCTTACGCGTTCGAAGCCCAGCTCGACAGGCTCAGCCCGCCGGCGGTGGGTCAATTGCTCGGCCTGCGCTGCACAGGCAGCGCCTTCAACGGCAATGGCAAGATCGAGCTGGCCGGTTTCACCGGCAACGACCTGGCCGCCTCGGCCAAAGGCGCTTTCCACTTCGAGTGGCATCACGGAACCGTTGCCGCAACCTCCGGTTTCGTTCCCCCAGCCCTGACTCGCTTCGACCGCTGGACCGCAGACGCCGAAATCGCCAACGGCGCCCTCACGCTCAAAGACAATCAGGTAAAGCGCGGCGCCCACACCGCTCCGGTCCAGGCCGCCGTCACACTGGCCGACACGCCTAGGGTAACCTTCCCCGCGCCCAAACCAGCTTCAGTCGCGATCAAACCAGCCCAGCCAAAGCGATAAACCGCACTCCCGTTACAATCGAATCATGGCCTCCTCCATCGCTTCTTCCCCAATCCAGATTCCCTGCAAGGCTGTTCTCTTTGACATGGACGGCATTCTCATCTCCTCTGTGGCTTCCGTCGAGCGCAGTTGGACCAAATGGGCGCTGATGCGCGGCATAGATCCTGAGTCCGCGATTCGCGCCGCCCACGGATGCCGGGCCATCGAGACCGTCGCTCTGCTCCGTCCCGATCTGGACAGTACGGCGGAACTCAAGCTTATTGAGGAGATTGAACTCGCGGACGGGAAGGGGCTTGGCGTGCTGCCCGGCGTACTCAATCTGCTGGCGGCGCTGCCCCCGAATCGATGGACCGTAGTCACCAGCGCCACAGAGCGGCTCGCCCGCCTGCGCCTGGCAGCCAGCGGTATTCCCGTGCCCCTGCACATCATCCACGCAGATTCCGTGACAGAGGGCAAGCCGAATCCGGCGCCGTTCCTGGCCGGCGCGGAGTTGCTTGGCTTTGCGCCGCGGGATTGTGTGGTTTTCGAGGATTCGTCTTCCGGCGTCACGGCCGGCCGCGCAGCTGGCTGCACGGTCCTTGCCACGCCCTTTTCCCACTCCATTGCCTCGCTCAGCGCCGCCCACTACCTCGTCGAGGACCTGACCGGCGTGGCCGCCACAATTCTCCCCGGCGACAAGGGCTTGCTGCTTAGCTTTATTTCTTTAGCGGTTCCAGCTGCCTGAGTGATTCACTATACGGAGCGCGCAACACACCGCGCTCAGTAATGATGGCGGCGATGTACTTTGCCGGGGTCACATCAAAGGCTGGATTGCAAATGCCTACGCCATTCGGCGTTAGCTGCTTGCCGCCGTGGTGCGTAACTTCGACCGCTGGCCGCTCCTCGATGGGAATGTCTTCGCCGGTCACCGTGGCCAGGTCGATGGTGGACCACGGCGCGGCCACGTAGAACGGAATGCCGTGCTCACGCGCCAAGATCGCCACATTGTAGGTGCCGATTTTGTTGGCGGTGTCGCCATTGGCTGCAATGCGGTCCGCGCCCACGACCACAGCCTGAATACGCCCCGCCTTCATCAGGCTGGCGGCCATGTTGTCGCAGATTACCGTGGTGGGAATCTTGTCGGCTATCAGCTCCCACGCCGTCAGCCGCGCGCCCTGCAAAAACGGCCGCGTCTCATCGGCATAAACGTGAATGTGTTTGCCCTGCTCGACCGCCGAGCGGATGACGCCCAGCGCGGTTCCGTAACCGCAAGTCGCCAGAGCGCCGGCGTTGCAGTGCGTCAGCACGCCGCCATCCTGAGGCAAAAGCGCCGCGCCAAATGCACCCATGGTCTTGCACGCGGCAATGTCTTCCTCGTACATCGCGTGCGCTTCGGCCAGCAGTTTTTGCTTGATCTCAGCTAAGGGCGCGCCCGCAGCCAGCAGCGTCTCAAAGAGCCGCTTCATGCGGTCGATGGCCCAGAACAAATTCACAGCCGTGGGGCGCGTTGCCGCCAGCCGTTCGCAGATCGCCGCGAACTCCGGCGCAAACTCGGCGGCCGTAGCGGTCTTGGTGCCGAGCGCGCCCAGGGCAATGCCGTAAGCAGCCGAAACGCCGATGGCCGGCGCGCCGCGGACGACCATGGTCACGATGGCGTCGGCAACCTGCTCGTAATTTGTGGCGAGTACATAGCTCTCTTCGAGAGGGAGCTTGGTCTGATCGATAAAACGGACGCCTTCCGGCGTCCATGCAAGCGTGGGAATCATGGAATTCCAGTTTAAACTGCCGCGCCGCGCTCCACGCGCGAGGTCAGTTTTCGCCTCGCTACGGAATCCGTTCATACGGCAAATAAACGGGCTCCCAAACATAGGCGCGAAGGCTTTCGCGGAGAGATTCGTCGTCCATTTTTTCGGCGGTTCCGTCGGCCATGGCTTGCTTCGCCACCGCTTCAGCCACCACCACGCTTACCTTGCGGCAATCGGCGATGGGCGGCAGCAGCGGTGCGTTCGGGTCTACGAGCGTCGGCGACAGGCTGGCCAGAGCCTTGGCCGAGGCCATGATCATGGCGTCAGAAACACGTGTAGACCGCGAAACCAGAATGCCCAGCGCAAGGCCGGGAAAGATGAACGAGTTGTTGATCTGCGAGATGCGCATCAGCTTGCCATTCACCTCGACCGGATCAAACGGACTTCCAGTCCCTACCAGCGCGCGCCCCTCGGTCCAGCGCAGCAGGTCTGCCGGCTTGGCCTCGGATTTGGAGGTAGGGTTCGACAGCGGGAAAATGATTGGCCGCTCGGTATGGCTGGCCATCTCACGCACAATCTCTTCCGTAAATGCGCCGGTCTGCGCGGAGACGCCCAGCAGGATCGTAACCTTGGCGTTGCGCATAACATCGAGCAGAGAGATTGCGCCCGTTCCAGCCAGCTTCCATCCCGCCACATCCGCTCTCTTGTGCACCAGCGGTTCCTGGCCGGGGCGTATGCCTTCACATCCCTCCACGAGAAGGCCGTAGCGGTTGAAGCAGTAGATTCGCTTGCGGGCCTTCTCCTCCGTCAGCCCCTCTTCTTTCATGCGGGCAATCAGCAGATCGCCAATGCCGATGCCCGCCGAACCCGACCCGAACATGGCGATGGTTTGCTCCTTCAGCGGCCGGCCAGTAGCGCGGACCGCGGCCAGCAGCGTGCCGGTGGCGATGGCGGCCGTTCCCTGAATGTCGTCGTTGAAGGTGCACAACCGGTTACGATAGCGCTTGAGCAGGATGGCCGCGTTGACGCCGGCGAAGTCCTCCCACTGCAAAAGTATGTGCGGCCAGCGGCGCTCCACGGCGGTCACAAACTCCTCGACGAACGCATCGTACTCCGGCCCGCGGATGCGCTTGTGCTGCCAGCCAATGTAAATCGGATCGTGGAGGCGTTCTTCGTTGTCTGTGCCCACGTCGAGCAGAATCGGCAGGCAATGCTCCGGCGGAATGCCGCCCAATGCGGTGTAAAGAGCCATCTTGCCGATGGGAATGCCCATGCCGCCCGCGCCCTGATCGCCCAGGCCGAGAATGCGTTCGCCGTCCGAGACCACGATGCAACGCACATCGTCAAAACGCGGGTCGGCGAGAATCTCTTCGATGCGGTCCTTGTGGGTATAGCTCACAAAAAGGCCGCGCGGCCTCCGCCATATCTCACTGAAGCGCTGGCATCCCTCGCCCACGACAGGGGTATAAACAATGGGCAGCAACTCCTCGGTGTAGTTCGCAATCAGCGAATAGAAGAGTGTCTCGCAGTTGTCCTGCACATCGCGCATGTTGCTGTACTTGAGGAAGGGGGTAGCCCGGCCGTCCAGCACCCTTTTGCGGCGTTCCCGCTGATCTTCGAGCGTTCCGATGTGGGGCGGCAATAGCCCATGCAGACCAAAGGCGGTGCGTTCCTCTTCGGTAAAAGCCGTGCCCTTGTTGAGCCGGGAATTCGACAACAGCTCAATCCCATGAAGATGGGTCCGGACCACCCCGCCGTTTGCCTTGTTTGCCTCGCTCGCCTCGCTCATTGCAATCCTCTCCTTGCTGCCGATTTTTACGTTGATCTTCTTGCCCGATCCGGGGCAACAATCCATACTACCGCTCGGCGACGGCGATCTCCCGTCGTGCGCATCACACCTGTGGATTTGACGGCCGGCTTCTTGTCGAGGAGCTTGGGTCCATGCCGCGCAGGCGCGTGCCATTCCTACATCGGCTGCCACGGGTCGAGGAGTGAGACGCCGGTGGGAACAAAGTCTTTCACATTGCGCGTGACAACAGTCATGCCGTGGACCAGGGCGGTTGCGGCGATTAAGGCGTCTCTGTATGAACGGGGGTTGGGCACCTGCAAGGCTGCGCCTCTCAGTGCGACTGGCGTATCTACAACAAGAATGCGGCCGGCAAAGGCGGGCAGCACATGATCTTCCATCCAGGAGCGAAGGATGGCTCCTTGCCTCGCATCACGGCGCTCCATCAGAAGGGTCCCCAATTCCATTTCCAGAATGCAGACCGCTGAAAGAAACATGGATTCAGAGGGTACACTGTTGGCCCAGGCTGCAACCTGGCGATCCGCCTTGCCTCTGCCCGCCTTGCGAAATTCAGAGATGACATTGGTATCGAGAAGGTACATCATGACCAGTCGACCGGCCTGGGAAACTCATCACCCAGGCGAGGCGGTTCAAACTCGATTTCGGCGGCCTCGGGCATGGCCAACAAGTCGAGAATGCTCTCCCGCTTGTTCGTAATCTTCTGGTATTCCTTTATCGACAGCAGCACATGGGCGGGTCGCCCGCGATCCGTGATGAACACGGGGCCTTTGCTGGCGGCCCTTTTGGCTCTTCCAGCGTCCTGGTTGAACTCCCGGCTGGATAATGTGGTAATGGCCATCGTGTCCTCCCCAAGGTAGGTACGTTGCTACATTGTAGCATGAAACTCGCCTACTCGAAGGTAAGCAAGGCAATCTCCGGCTGGCTTCCCACGCGCATCGGAGGGCCCCAGGTTCCCGCGCCACTCGATGTGTACACTTGCAGCGCGCCGAAGCGCTGCAAACCGTAAGTAAATCTGCCGAAGACGCGGCGCGTGATCCACGTGAAGGGAATAATCTGTCCGCCGTGGGTGTGGCCGGAGAGCTGCAGTCCGATGCCCGCCTGCTCCACCTGGGCCAGGTGGCTGGGCACATGGTTGAGCAGAATGTTTGCCCTGCCGGGGGTCAGATGGACGCTGTCCAGCACGACGCGCAGCCGGAGCGGATGGCCGGAGTCGCCGTGGGAAACGCCCACAATGTCGAGGCCGTCGATGGTGACTTTTTCATTGGCGAGGACGCGGATGCCGGCGCGCGTGAGGACCTCGGCGTAGAGCGCGGCGTTGCCATACTCGTCATGGTTGCCGGTTGAAAAATAGCTGCCCAGTGGCGGGGCCAGTGCGTGAAAAGGCTCGGCCAGGTCCGCGGCGTCGGCCTTGCCGCCGTCGAACAGGTCGCCAGGAAAGAAGATTAAGTCCGGGTTGAGGCGGGCGGCCAGCCTCACAATGCGGCGGCTGAAACCAGGCCCGTTCACGTGGCCCAAGTGCATGTCGCTGACCACCAGTGCTGTGCGGCCGCGCCAGGACTCAGGCAATCCGGACAGTTGCACCGGGATGCGCCGGATGCGGATGAAACGGGCGTTCACCAGGCCGTAGAGGCCGGCCAAAACAGCCATACCGAAGAGCACTGCGGCGGCCAGTGGCCGATCCGCGGTTAGCCCCACCAGCGCCAGCGCCCAGCCCGCGACCCAGCACAGGCACGCCGCCCAGAAAAGGAAGTTGAATAGCCCCAGCCAGACGGCCGCGATCCTGTGGAGCAGCGTGACCAGCCGGTTTGCGAACCAGAATCCGAGCAGCGTGGCGATCAAAAAACTGAAGGCCAGCAGCAACAGCGCGGCCCTCAGCGCCAGCGTGGCTGGCGCACTGATCGGCCCCCAGAACGCGATCCATGTGTGATAGATGAACCAATGGGTAGCAAGCAGAAGCCCTTGCAACGCCGCGATAACCACCACCTGCCAGGCTTTCAAGCGTGAAGTCTCCCTGCATCAATTCTTGCACAAAGGGCAAAGTGCGCGGACTAAACCCCGCCTGCGCCCATGAAACAATCTCTCTATGGCTGCATTCGTACACGACGCGCTCGGCCTTTACCTCTCGATCCCCTTCTGCCGGTCGAAGTGTACCTACTGCAACTTTGCTTCGGGAGTCTATCCGGCCAGCGAACACGCGCGTTACGTGGACCGGCTGATCGAGGACATGCAGGCCACCGGTGCAAGGGCCGAGCGGATGAATATAGCCCTGCCGCGCCGCGTGGACACGGTCTATCTTGGCGGCGGAACGCCCAGCCTGCTTGCGCCCGAGCTGCTCCAGCGTCTCTTCGTCGCCATGCGCTCGCACTTCCACCTCGATCCGGACGCCGAGATCACCGTCGAATGTGCGCCTGGCCAGCTTGCCGATGAAACCCTCGCAACTCTGGCCGCCTCTGGCGTGAACCGCGTCAGCCTGGGCGTGCAGTCGTTCATCGACCGCGAGGCGGCCTCCAGCGGGCGTCTTCACAGCCGCGCCGTGGTGCTCCATGACATCCAGCGGCTGCGTGCCGCGGGCATAGCCAATCTGAATCTTGACCTCATCGCCGGACTCCCCGGCCAGACCTTCGCCTCGTGGCAAGAGTCGCTGGCCGTGCTAGCCGGCTCAGGCGTTCTCCACGCCAGCGTCTACATGCTCGAGGTGGATCAGGACTCGCGCCTGGGCCGCGAGATGCTCGCCCACGGCGCGCGCTACCACGCCGATCTGGTTCCCAGTGACGACGCTATCGCGCAGATGTATTCGATGGCCATCGAAGCGCTGCGCCAGGCAGGCCTGGAGCAATACGAGATCTCCAACTTCTGCCGGCCCGGCTTTCACTCGCGTCATAATCTTCGCTACTGGCAGCGCCGCCCATACCTCGGCCTTGGCCTCGACGCCTCCTCCATGCTGCGGGATGCCCCAGGTCCGGATTTTCGGACCTGGGAAGAATCCGTCCTGCGCTCAACCACCACCGACGACCTGAAGGCCTATCTCGCTGGAGCGGAGCCGGTGGAGACCACATGGCTCACTCCCGCGCGACAGCACGAGGAGGCTTGGTTTCTCGGTCTGCGGCTGAACGCAGGCGTGGACGTGGCCGCCATGGAGCGCGAGTTTGGCCCCGCAATTGTGGCTCCGGCGCTGAAGGTCGTCGATAGGTTGGCTGAGGCTGGGCTGCTGACTTCCGACGGCAAGACAGTTCGGCTCACTGCCCAAGGCCAGTTGCTATCGAACGATGTTTTTCAGGAGTTTTTGGGGCTCAAGGCAGGATTAGCCGGCTTCAAAGGTTGACCGTGCGCGTGTTCTTTGGTTGGAATGACCTTGCCCTCAGAACACGTATCTCTTAGCCGGCCGGGTTTTGAGGATTCAATTCATCCTCGTCGTTGTCGTGGCGGTGGGAATGTGGGAATCGGCTTCATCGATTTCCAAGGTTTGTGGAAAGGGCGGAAAACAGCACCATTGTTTTCCGGGCTTTCCATAAACCGTCATTTCCACGGCCTGCTTCGATCGCCGCGAACTCTCATGCAGCGATCTTCGCCGTAGCTTCCATCCAGTCTTGTTCAAACTGCACAGGGCTGACGTAGTGCAGCGTCGAGTGCATCCGTGTCCGGTTATACCAGAGCAGCCAGGCGATGGTTTCATCCTTGGCCGCTCGGATGCTTTCAAAACGTTGACCATGCAACCGCTCCACCTTCAGCGAAGCAAACAGCGTCTCCGAGCAGGCGTTGTCCCAGCAGTTGCCCTTGCGGCTCATCGA
>PLOI01000057.1:12204-25862 GCA_003142015.1 Acidobacteriaceae bacterium
TATACGTCAGATCACCGACCCACGCCTGGTTGGGCGCGGCCACGATGAACTTGCGATCCAGCACGTTGGGCGCAATCGGAAAGTCGTGCCGGCTGTCGGTCGTTGTGACGCGAAACTTACGCTTGCCGCGGGCCTGAATGCCGTGCTTTTGCATCAGCCGTTGCACCCGCAGCTTGCCCACGCGAATGCCCTGCGCCCGCAGTTGACGCCAGATGCGCGGCCATCCATACGCTCCGCGATTCTCCGCATAGACGGCGCTGATGTGAACCAGCAGTGCTTCGTCGCTGAGGTGGCGGCGCTGGGCAATATCCACCCGCCGCGCCAGATGCTGGTGGTAACCGGAGACACTCACAAGTAGCACCCGGCATTGCACCCGGATGGGCCAGACCCGCTTGTGACGTTCAATGAAGGCGTACTTCATCGCTGGCCCTTTGCGAAGAACGCCGTCGCTTTTCCCAAAATGTCGCGCTCCATCGTCACTCGCGCCAACTCGGCTCGCAAACGGCTGATCTCCATCTGCTCGGCCGTCACCTGGTGCTTGCCGCTGGCACCCTTCAACTTGCCGGCACGGTGAAGCTTGATCCAATTGCCCAACGTCTGTTCGACCACTCCCAGGCTGCGCGCTGCTGCCGCCATCGTCTGGCCCGACTCCACGAGTCGAACCGCTTCCTGCTTGAACTCAAGCGTGTAACGACCACGCGTTCCATGCCTCATCTTCGTTTCCCTTTCGCTATTAGAGCAGCTTGCTAAGGGATACGTTTTGCGCGGGCAAGGTCAGAAATTGAGGAAAATCCGCGGTTAGATGTTACCAATCAGCCAACAGGCAATAATTGCAGGAAGTTTATTTAGTGCAAGTTACAAGCGATGCGAGGGTCGGGAGATGCCCTCCACGGGGGTGGGGGGTGGGGTGGTATAAACCGGGAGGATTGTTGACAGATTAGACCGGTCACATCCCTGATAGATTGGACCGGGGACATGCCTGACTCTGCCAGTGTGCGCCCTCAGGGGGTTATTGTTTGCAAGAATCGAAGCCGAATGATGTGGTTTCCCTGTCCCAAAAGCGGGCTCCGGGGTACCCGGATTTGCGAGTGATCTGGTCTTGTAAAAAGCCATAAAAGACTATAGATAGGTGGAACTATCCCACCTTAGGCACAAAGACAAAGACGTGCCGAAAGTGGGGCACCCGGCTTTTGGGTACCCGGAAAAATTCCTGAATGTGAGCAAAACAGAACAGACCTGGGTTTTGTCAAAGAGCAAACTCGAAAAACAACATTGTGTTGATGCGCTCGTGGGCTGCGAACGCTCATCTCAATATTGTGCCTGCTCCCCTAAGGCAATTCGGATCCCCTTTGTGGAGGCCAGGCCGCGAGGATTGCTTAACTCCGATTCTCGAAGCATGTTTTCCGTGGCACTTGGAGAACCGGCCACAGTCCACATTCAAGCCGTATTGAACGAGGTCGTATGTTAGTGAATGAAACGGTAGAATCCGGGTTTGATATCGCCGCTTTTCTCGCGAAGCCCAGCCTCGGTCGAAAAATAATCGAGTTCAAGCCGAAGCAGACCTTTTTTACTCAGGGAGATCCGGCAGACTGCGTTTTCTATCTTCAAAAGGGCCGCGCCAGGCTCACCGTCGTTTCTTCAATCGGCAAGGAAGCCACTATAACGATCATCTCCGCCGGAGAATTTGTTGGAGAGCAGACCCTTGCGGCAATCCCCGGGTTGCGCCTGGCCACCGCGACCGCTATAAACACCTCCACGGCGCTCAGAATAAGCAGGGCGGAGATGATCCGCGAAATGCATGATGAACCTGCATTCGCAGACTTTTTCTTGAAGTTCCTCCTTGCCCGCAGCATGCGGTCCCAGGCCGACCTTGTCGATCAGCTCTTCAACTCCAGCGAAAAGCGCCTGGCAAGGATTCTCCTGTTGATGGCTGAGTTTGGCAAGCCGGGGGAGCCGGAAATCTTCATTCCGCCAATCTCGCAGGAAACCCTGGCGGAAATGATCGGCACCACAAGATCCCGCGTCAGCTTCTTCATGAATCGCTTTCGCAAGCTCGGCTTCATTAGTTATAACGGCCGCATCCAGGTGCATAAGTCGCTGCTCAATGTGGTCCTGCTCGACCAGTTGCCCGAGCAAAACTCCGAGAAGCCGGCAATTGTCTTTCCGTGAACTGATGCGGGAGAAGACATTTCCCATCCAATTCGCGCAGGCAGAACATCTATACACTCAAGAGTTGGCTCGTCGCGCCCAGTTCGACAACCTGAACCGGAAACTTCAAGTGAACAGGTTGCAGGCGATTGGCGCGAGCGCGCAAGAAGGAACGCATATAAGACTGCGCTGCGCGATTCCAAACCATTTGGCGCGAATAGAGGTAAGCGCGTTTGCGCATCGATTGCCGTTTGGCATCGCTGTCCAAGAGCTCAATTGCTGTTGCAGCGATAGCAGCCGGGTCCTCAAAGGGAACCAGCGCTCCACGTCCATCATCCAGGAGCTCGGCCGCGTGCCAGTACGGAGTAGAGATAATAGCTTTCCCTGCGCCCATCGCATACGCCAGGGTTCCCGATACAGCCTGTGCCTCATGGCAATAAGGCGTGATGTAAATGTCAGCCGAACCAACCAGCGCCGCCATCTCCCGAGGGCTGACGAACCGGTTGTGGAAGATCACTTCTCTCTCGACTCCAAGTTCCCTGGCCATGGCCTGCAACTGATCCCGATATCGGTCGCCCTCGCGAGCCCTGACCTGCGGGTGAGTGGCGCCTGCTATCACATAAACAACATTGCTGTGCCGGGACAAGATCTGCGGCAGGGCTCGAATCACACTCTCAAATCCCTTGTTGGGCGACAACAATCCAAACGTGAGCAATACAGCCTTGCCTCCCAGCGAAAGTGAATCCTTGTAAACATCCGGCTCCACAAAGGGCAAGTCGGGGATGCCATGAGGAATCAGATCGATCTTTTCGCCTGGGACTCCAAATACTTCGTGCAGAACTCGAGAGGAGTACTCGCTCATAACAATAAGGCGATCGGAGAGTGCTGCGATTTGTTGCATGACCATTCGCTGGTCGGGGTCCGGCTGGCGAAGAACGGTATGGAGCGTTGTTACCACGGGCATGGTGAGGTGCTTGAGCAACTCAAGGACATGGCTGCCGGCCCTCCCTCCATAAATCCCATACTCGTGCTGCAATAACACTAAATCGACATTGGCAACATTGAGATAATGGGCGGTCTCCCGATAAGAGGATATGCTGGCTTCGGTAATCTCGAATCGCACCCGAGAAGGGTAGCCGTACGAGGATTGAGGGTCGTTGACGGCTGCCACAAACAATCCTTCCGCTCCGTACTCAGCCGTGATTGCATCGCACAAATCAGTTGTGAAGGTTGCGATTCCACACTGTCGAGGGAGATGATTCCCGACAACAGCTATCCGCAATGGGCGCGGCGTGCGGGGGATCGTTTGCAACGACGAAGCCGAATTGGTTCCGAATACAGGTGGCCGCGACCCGCGGAGCATCAGGGAGGTTTGCTGCGAATTTACGGAGCTATTCTGTGTCGACATTGCAGCCTCCTGGCACAAACGTGCGCGCCGGTGGGGTTGGAGGAAATTTTGCGAACTAGGGCCTGTTAGAAGACCCTGGGATCATTGGGCAAGCGCCCGAATCGCCAGCAGTACTTCACTCGTGATGAACGCCATAAGGAATAGCGCGGCGCCGATACCCGCCAAGTGCTTACTCGACTTGCCATTGGCGCGCATAGGCTCGACTCGGTCTGACCGATCTGCTTCCATTGCGACCATGCGGGAGGCGCGTGTAAATACGAAGCACCCAGCAGAGGACGCCAACAGGCAGCCCGTAAGTGACCCGAGTTTAAGAATGCACCTCACAAAGCAATTCATCATGGCTTGACTCTACTCAGGCCAGGTTTGGCTGGATGTACAGTTTTGCTCCCTGCGAAAAGCCCGTGAAAGATCGGTTCATGCAGGGTTGTTAAATGGCGGCGGCAGTGTTGAAGGGGTGCTGCCTTCAGGGGAACGCAACCGTATGATCTGGCATCACTGCCGCCGTTTTGGTGGGAACACCTGTAGACATGGTGCGTTTGCGGCGCGATGGAAGCTGTTCAATTTTGCTCAGAGCGGATATCCGGCTGGCCGGTGACGATACGCCGCGTGGAGCGAGCCGAAGACTCCTGGTGAGATATGGATTATCGGATTTGAATCAAAGCCGGGGCGAAGTGTCCAGTATTGAGCAGACCACGTCCCACGGACCGCGCCAACATGATCTCAGTTCGATGAAGAAGCGATCACGTGCAAGAGTCTGCCCAATGAGGTGATTGAGATGGATGACCCCCGGTGCAAGATCGCGGCGATTGAGACAGAAGATCCTCGTTGCAAAAGCTTGCTGAATGGCATGGCAATTGAGGTGGAAGATTTCCGATCCAAGAGCCTGCGCTATAGCCTGACGATTGAAATGGAAGATCCTCGGTGCAGGCGCACGGCAGGCGAGATGGAAGATCCTCGCTGCAGGAATCTTTCCAGAGCGTGGTAAGTGAAACCTTGAAGCGGGCCACCGATGCCCGGCAACTTCCTGAGTCTGCGAACCTTTATGCTTCGCGCTGTTTGTTGAACTCGCCGGAGGGCGCGCAAGCGGCACATCCAAATCGCTGCATAACCCTGGAGTTGCCATCCAGAGAAGAGGGGAACTGAAATGCTCATCATAATCATCATTGTGCTTCTGCTAGTTTTCGGCGGGGGCGGTGGATACTACGGCTACGGCCGGTGGGGCGCCGGCGGAGGTGCAGGCATAGGGCTTGGCACGGTGCTGGTGATTCTGCTGATTTGCTATCTGCTTGGACTTTTCAGATAGAGCGTTTTGCGGTAAGTTCGGCTCGCTTTCCGGAGATTGGCGACGGGACGGAAATTGCCGTCCAGGCGCGCGTGGCGTGCAAGGAAATCGGTGTACGGAGGAACGAGATGCAGATGGCAATGAGCTATGCGCTGGCGCTGATGTGCTGGTACGGTTTCCGGTACTTACAGGATTTCAACGGCCGCGACTTTTTCTGGTTGCTGATCGGGGTGTTGCTGGCTGTGGTAACGATGGTGGTCATCTCACGGCGGCGGCGGCGCTGGTTTTAGATACCCTCACATCATGCAGGTCCTAAGCGGCTTCGAACCATGAGGCAATCTGCGAAAACTGTGAAACGGCCGCTTCCGGTCGCGCTACCACGCCAGCAGTTCGTCGCCGGAGGTGGGTGAAAGGAAGGCAACCGGAGCGGCATGGGGTTCCGGGAAGTCGCCAGCGCACTGGATGGATTCGGGTCCGGTGGCCTTGGCGACTAGCAGCGCCTGTTCGGCTTCGCGCAGCACCACCACCGGCGAGCGGCCCAGGCTGCTGGCGACCCCGAAGCAAGCTGAGAGGCGGATGGCGTCGCCGTTTATGCGAAATGGAGCCGAGAAGACATCCATGCGCAGCCGCTCGGCCATCATGACCGCGTTGATGCTGGTGCAGCCTGGCAGGGCCATCAGGAACTCGTCGCTGCTGGCGCGGCCCAGCAGGTCGTAACTGCGCAACAGGCGCGAGGTGCGCGCCACGACATGGCAGAGCAGCTCGTCGCAGGCATCCGGGCCGAGACGCAGGTTCCAGTGGCCGAAGTCGTCTATGTCGAAGAGGATTACGCACAGGGAACTCTTCATGCGCTGCACGCGGTCGGTCTCGCGAAAGAGAATCGACAACATGGTTTCGCGGTTGTAGACGCCGGTGAGCCGGTCCATCTGAGCGTTGAGCGCGGCGGCCTCGCGCAGCAGTTCCAGCTCGCGCGAACGTCGATAGTTGCGCAGCACAGCCTCCAGACGGAGCCGCAGAAAAGCTGGCTCGATCGAGCATGGGACGAGGTCGTCAATGGCTTCCTCGGCCAGGCGGTCAATCCACTCCGGGGTGACAGTGTCCGAAATCAGGACAATGGGGAAGCGCCGGCCGGCAGCCTCGGCGCGCGCGGCGGCCAACAATTGGCCGATGCTCATGGAAGGCTCCATGCCCGTCAGGTTGACGTCAATCAGGGCCAGCGTGGGCGCATTGGCCGCGGTGAGCGCGGGAAGAGCAGTCTCAGCGGAGAGAAAGATTTCCACGCGCGCTCCGTCGGCGGCTAGCTGCGGCTCGATGGCAGCCAGCAGCGCGGGCTCGGGCGAAGCGAGAAGAAAGAAGGGTGTGGAGTTGGGAAGCATGTCGATACAACCTCGCTAGAGGATGCATCGGCGATAGTTAGAAATTATTTAGGGAGCGGGTGAAAGATTGTTAAGAGGTTTCAATGACTTTCGGGCGAAAATGCGGATGCCGAAGGTACTGTTGGCGGCTTGCCCTCGTTGGAGACTCAAACGAAGGCACGCAGGCATTGGGGCAGTCTCAATCGACGAAGTCAACCTGCGGGGCGATGGGGATGATGCCGCGCTCATGGCCCAGGTCGAGCAGCTTGCGGATGGCGGAGCGGCCGTCGGCCCCGTAGTCCAGGGTGCGCTCGTTCACGTACATGCTGACGAAGCGGCTGGCAAGACGGACGTCGAGGTCGCGGGCAAACTGCATGGCATATTCGAGGGCCTGCTCGCGGTGGTCCAGGGCGTGCTGGATGCTGTCGCGCAGGGCCTTGGAGATGATCTTGTGCTTGTCGGCGCCCAGAGAGCGGCGGATGGCGTTGCCGCCCAGGGGCAGCACCAGGCCGGTGGTCTCGCGCCACCAGACGCCCAGGTCGAGCACCTTCTTGAGGCCGCTGGAGGAGTAGGTGAGCTGGCCCTCGTGGATGATGAGCCCGGCGTCGTAGGTTCCGGCTTGAATCGCCGGGATAATCTGGTCGAAGGGCACGGTCTCGGTCTTGAGCTCAGGATTGAAGATCTTGAGCGCCAGGTAGGCAGTGGTGAAGGTGCCGGGGACGGCGATCTTGATGCGGCTCAGGTCTTCGAGCGCCAGCGGCTTGCTGGAGACGATCATGGGGCCGTAGCCCTCGCCCACGCTGCCGCCGCAGCCCATCAGCGTGTAGTTCTGCTGCAGGTAGGGGTAGGCGTGGAAGCTGATGGCGGTTACGTCGAAGAAGGCCTCGTTCTGCGCGCGGAGGTTGAGGGTCTCGATGTCGCAGAGGGTGTGCGAAAACTTGTAGCCGGGGACGCGGATCTTGTTGGTAGCCAGGCCATAGAACATGAAGGCGTCATCGGAGTCGGGACTGTGGGCGATGGAGATGTCGAGCGTTTCGGCCGGGGTAACGGCAGCGGGATTCTGCTTGTTCATGAGGGACAAATGTCCTTTCAACGGAAAACTACAATATTTCTGTCTCTACTTCGGATTCCTCAGCGGGTCTGGAGGCCGAATCGGGGGCTTGCCGGCCTGCCAAAGACCTGGGGAGCTTTGAACGCTGGAGCCAGATATGCCACGCACCACCGACAACCGCAATCAGCAGCGCCGCGAGCGAGACGAGCAGGGCAATCAATAACCAGCGCATCGTGCGAACCAGCCTCAGAATACCAGACGAGGCGTTGGTTGCAGCCAGGCGCTACGGCTGGCGCAGGCTCTCTTGCAACCAGTCGAGGTAGGGCTGGCTGGCGGCATCGACCTGGAGAACCAGAAACTCGGGGGTCTGGTAGCTGAGCAGTTCGTGCAGACGGGCTTCGAGAGCTGAGAGGGAACCGGGCCCGATCTTGAGCAAGAGCAGCGTTTCGGTGGAGGACTCGACCTTGCCCTTCCAGCGGTAGATGGATTCGACGCCGGGAATCAGCGTGGCGCAGGCGGCCAGCCGTTCCTCGACGAGTGCGCGGCCCAGGCGCGCGGCTTCATCCGGGTTGGCGGCCGTGGTCAGGACGACGCGGGCTGGCGGTGCGGTTTCGGGCATGGGTGGCTCCACATTCCAAGGGACAGCGCCAGTGTACGTGTCCGGGGGCATCCTTGACATGAAAAGTCTGATTGCGGTCTGGAACACGTGACGTTACAGGTTCATCTCGGCACCAACCCACCCCCACCCATATTTTGTAAATAAATTCCTTGTTTTCAATAGGATACAAGGGTGATATCGCTCTAAAATATTCATTCTAATAGAGTTATTTGCAGAATCGAGATAACAAAGGAGTTAAGGCGTTTTTCTGAGGGTTTGTGTAGATTTGGCAGCGTGCCGGGGTATTTCGTTGCGCCTGTTCTGTCAACGATGATGCGCCAAGGGAGGGTATTTATACGCAAGCGGCTAGCTCCCAGCTTCCAGCTCTCCCAGGTCTCCTCATCAACTTCCTGCAAGTTGCTTAGAGCCTATCCGTAAATAGGTAGCGCCTACCTCCAGGTCGGCTGTCCTGTAGGACTCCAGTCCCATAGGAGGAGACCTCTGGCGGCGTGGACGCCGCCAGTACAGCCGGTCTGGAGACCGGCGCTACACTCCTTTCTCAATTTACGGATAGGCTCTTAGAACCTTCACCGGCCAAAGCTGGTTTATTGCTCAGAAGCGAGACCCTTGGGCACCGGGCAGCGAGCCTTAAAAGCGCGCATTGGGCGTCAATCGAGGGCCATGAACGGGCAGGTCGACGAACACTGGCCGACTTTTCAGGACCTATGCCGCCGCGGTACCGCAAGGGTTGAGCTGGGGATAACTGATTAGACCATAAGTAGCGTATTATGTATACGTTGAAGTGCTAGATGCGGAGGCGCGATGGAACCGATCAGACACACCTTGATGGCGCAGATACCGACATTGTGGATGTACCGTGAGGATTTGGATCACCTGCTTCTGCTTTTCGATCGGGCCGGTGCTAAGGTCACAATCTCGGACAAACAATACCGCTACGATTCGCTGGACGATATGAAGTCCAACATGGGTGAGCGCATTGCCGATTTAGACATCCAAGCTGAGCACCCGGCGGTTCACTTCTTATTAAACCAGCCCTCGGTTGTCAAAGGTTCTCCGTCGACCACGATTGTTTATTACAATGAGCTGCGAACAGAGGAAATCTCAGATGAAGCTGACAACCTCTTCTACCGAGTGAGGGATTTTCTGGTTTCGCACAAAGCGCCACGCTTTCGCATCTCTTATCTCATCCCAGCAATCATCGCTACTGTGGGTTGCATTATTTCCGTGGTCCTTGACAATCAAGCATTCAATAACAGACAAGTTCCTCTAGGGTTCGTGGTGTGCATGTTGGCGTCAGTGGGTTTCTTTGTTGCCGCGGGCACCGTTGGAAACCGGTTGGTTCTAGAGACCAGAAGCAACTCGCCTTCGTTTCTACGCCAGAACAAAAACGGCATCATCATGCTGATTATCGGGGCCTGCATAGGGGGCGTTGCCACCATTGCGGGCCAGTGGCTCACTCGACTCCTATTCAAGTAGACCGTCTCTCCCCCCGTACCTTCGATGCTGATGTGCGGATGCTGCACCATCAAGCTGCGCACGCGTTCACGGTGATCTGTAGCATTTATGTGAGGTGAATTAAGGTTTCGGCGATCGCAGTCACGGGAATGAAAACGAGCGCAATGATGCGCAGGAGTCGGAGGGATCACCTAAACTTTTTGGATGTCATGGGGGGCGTCTAAATTATAAAATAGTGGCAAATTACGTCAAGGGAGCTGAACAATGATCTGCAATTGGATCGCCGCACACCCCGTAGATACCGCTATAGCGGTAGTGCTGGCGGTGAGCGCATCGCTGCTGATTGAAATATTCCGGTTCATTTGGCGCGATCTACGCGGTCTGATTGCTCCTCGGACATTCAAGGAAATCGATAGGCGCATCAAGGAGTATCTTGAATTTCGCAGAATAATTACAAACGAAAAGGCGCTCTATCTTGCAATGTTTCGATCCGTATTTGGGATTCTCGGCCTTTTTTGCACCGCCGCTGCAACCTTCATACTGAGCTTCCTCACAGACGCTCCGGAGGAGGCTAGATCTCTTCGATTTGGTTCAATTGCGATGCTTTTGGTGATTTCATTGCTCTGCATATTTTCAATGCGGACGACCCTCCTCGATGCAAAAGAGAAACTCGATGCGCGCGTAGCCAAGATTGATGGCAAGATAGCGAGACTACGCGAAAGGCGCGCCAATCTACTCCCTAAATAGCTCGCCTTGGTTTCACGGCAGCGGTTTGTCGGATTGCTCCTGGAAAACGCCGATGTCGACTGGAAGGTTTCTGGGATGATGCCAAATCGCCGGGGCGCGCGCCTTCGTAAGTCTGGGCTGCCACGACGAATCTCCTCCTCCTATGAGGAGCCCCATTCCCGGCCAATGCAAGCACTGGCCGCTTGCCGAGAGCGGCCGACTCAGGCAGTATGGACGTGGCGGGTGGTGAACCCCGAATCCGCGGGAGACAAAGACGATGACAACAGCGATCAGGTTTGGGACTTCGGGTTGGCGAGCGGTTGTGGCCGAGGAGTTTACGTTTGCCAATATCCGGCTGGCGGTGGCGGGGATTGCCGCCTATGTGAAGACGCAGCCGGAGCCGCACCGGGTTCTAGTTGGCCGCGACCCGCGCTTTCTGGGCGAGAGCTTTGTGGCCGAGGCGGCGCGCGTGCTGGCCGGGGCGAATGTCACGCCCATTGTGATTCCCGAGGCTGCGCCAACGCCGGCTATCGCCTACGCGGTAAGCCAGTTGAAGACTTCCGGAGCCATCAACTTTACCGCCTCGCATAATCCGCCGGAGTACAACGGCATCAAGTTCTCGACGCATGACGGTGCGCCCGCTCTGCCTGAAGTGACCAAACAGATTGAGGCGGCGATTGCGAAAATTTCCGCTGGCGGAACAACGATTCCCAGCGCAAATCCCCCCGCAAACGGCTTTGAGACCGCCGATGTGAAGCCCGCATTCCAGAAGCGACTGGCCGAGCTGGTGGATTTGAAAGCCATTGCCAAGTCGGGCATCAAGCTGGTCTACGACCCGTTCTGGGGCGCGGGGCGCGGATACAGCTCGGAGATTCTGCGCGAAGCCGGCGTGCGGGTCGAAACGGTTCACGATTACCGGGATGTTTTGTTTGGCGGCCACGCGCCGGAGCCCTCGGACGAGCTGTTGGGCGACGCAAGGGCGAAGATGAAGGAGACCGGCGCGGCGCTGGGAATCGCCACCGATGGCGACGCGGACCGCTTTGGCATTTTGGATGCGGATGGGACTTTCATCCAGCCGAACTACATCATCGCGCTGCTCTTCGACTACCTGGTGGAGACGCGCGGCTGGCGCAACGGAGTGGCCAAGAGCGTGGCAACGACCAATCTGATCAACGCGCTGGCCGATTATCACAAGGTTCCGCTTTACGAGACGCCGGTGGGCTTCAAGTACATTGGCGAGCTGATTAACGGCGACAAGATCGCCATCGGCGGCGAGGAGTCGGCGGGACTGACCATCCGTGGACACGTGCCGGAGAAGGATGGCGTGCTGGCCGGCTTGCTGGTGGCCGAGATGGTGGCAGCGCGCGGCAAAACTTTGGGAGTCCAATTGAAGGAGCTGTTTGCCAAGGTTGGTTCCTTCTATCCGATTCGGGAGAACTTCCGCTTGACCCAACAGGGGATGGCCGCGTTCACTGAGAAGTTGAAGGCTGATCCCACCGAGCTGAGCGGGCATAAGGTTGCGCAGGTGGTGCGGACCGACGGGCTGAAGTTGATTCTCGCCGACGGCTCGTGGGTTTGCTACCGCCTATCAGGAACCGAGCCGGTGGTTCGGGCCTACACCGAAGCGCGCAACGAGCCGGATGTGGAGACGTTGAAAGCGGCGGCGGAAAAGTTTGTGCTCGAGTAAGAGCGGATCGAGGATTGAATGCGGGACGAGAAAGCGCAAGCCGGAAGGATAAAAGCGGAAGAGGCTGTTGCCGTCTCCGTATCTCGGCGTGCGCTCAACTTTGCGCGGCGCGCGTGGCGTCCGGCGGCGACCGCGGCGATCGTGGCGCTGGCGGCGCTGCTTGTCTGGCACGCGGTTTACGGCAGGAACGGTGTGTCGGTGTGGGAGCAGAAGCGCGTCGAAGACCGGCAGTTGCGCAAGGAGATTGACGATCTGAATCAGGAGAATGCGCGCCTGCGTGACCGCGTCGAAAGGCTCAAGTCCAATCCGGACGCCATCGGCCAGGTGGCGCGGGACCAATTGCACTACGCCAAGCCCAATGAGGTGATTGTCACGCTGCCGCCGGAACCGCAGACGAAAGCGCAAACTGCAGGGGCGGGCAAGTAAGCAAGCAGTTGGTCGGCGCGCCCTAATTCCTGTTCCCTGCATCAAAAATCCACATGTGCCCGCACCGAGCCGACCCAGACCGGCCCCCTGTCGCGGTTGTAGCCGGGGTTATTGATGTGCTGCACATCGACGGCATAAAACAGTCCCCGCCAGGCGTGCCAGTTATAGTAGCTCTCGACGATGGTTTCGCGGCCGTAGTTGAGATTGCCGTCGCCCAGCAAAAAACCCAGTCCGCCCAGGCGCAGATATTCCTGATGATCGCGCTTGATGGCGTTTGAAACCACGGCCAGGCCAATCTTGTCCGCCGGGCGATGCCAGCGCGCGCCGGCGTAGTCGCCACCGGCCTCGACTGTCTGGTCCACTTCGGTGTAGGCGAAGGATTCGTGCTGGCCCTCGTTCCAGCCGAAGCGGCCAAAGACGCGCAGATTCTCCGTCAACTCCTGCTCCGTGTTGTAGCCCAAGCCGTACTTGAGTGCGCTGTAGTGCTCGTGAAGCAGAATATTGGGCGCCAGAAGCGATTTGTCAGATCCGTACAGAAAAGCGTCGACGGCCTCGCGGTAGGTTCCCATGTGGGCGCGGTTGGCGAAAAAAAGCACGCGCTCGGTGCCTTTACGTTTTGGAACAAAGCTATGCCGCAGCTCGAACTCGCCGTTCTGCCCATGGGCGCGGCTAAAGGCCCAGTCCATGTCGATGCCGTTGGCCACCACGGGCATGGCGAAGATGCCGTAGCGCACGCTCCATTGCCGGTCGTCGTACTCGGCCATGCCGCCCACCGTGTAGCCGCGCGTGTCGGCGGCGTAGTCCCATGCGCCGTTGTTGTCCACCGTCCAGTTCATGAACTGCAAGTGGCTGTCAGAGCCGGGTCCGTTCGCGTCGAAAAAATCTGGCAGCGTCAGTTTGCCGATGCGGAACTCGACGCGGCGAACGGGCACGCTGGGCGCCACTCCAAAAAATCCCGGCTCCTGGCTCACGGTCTCCTGCGTCAGGCCGAAGACCTGATGAATCTGGTAGCGGGCCAGGTAGGGTACGGGGCCCAGGGTGGGGTTGCGCACCACGTCCAGATTGGTGAAGCCGGCCAGCCCCAGCGCCTGGCTTAGTCCGCGCCCGCCCGAGCTTTCCAGGTCCAGGATCAGGTCGGTGTTGTAGCGGATGGAGCGTGTGGGCCGGAGCGCGGTGTAGAGCGTGCCCAGCAGCGAGGTCTTGTACTCAGCCGCGTTGCGAAAGCTGTTCGTGCCCTCGTACGGGGAGTGAAAGGGCAAGTCGCCCTGGAAGATGATGTTGGCCTGGCCGGAGAGCCAGTAGCGGTCGTTGCCGTGGTGCGGGGAAATCGTGACGACGGGCGTTTCCTGCGGCGCTTCCGGCGGATTGGAAACACCGGGGCGCAAGACATTGACCGCAGAGGGGGTCTGCGCAGCAGCCACAGTGGCAGCCAATGCCAGGGCAGCGGCGGGCAACAGGCGGCTCGCCTGGAGAAAGCTCGAGCGTAGACAGGCAAACCGGG
>PLOI01000089.1 GCA_003142015.1 Acidobacteriaceae bacterium
GGATTGGTCTGGCACTTCTAGACTGTGCTGCCTGAGAAGAGAAGTGAGGGGCAGGCGAGGGCGCGACATTCTGGAAGCGAGCTTCGATCTTTCGTGGCGCATGAGCGCTCTAGAACCGGGAGTACCAGTGGCGCCGGCCGGCTTCGGCTTCTTGCGGTCCGAGATGATAGCTTATTCCCCAGTTTGCGTTCATCATGTCGGTGCCTGGGTTGATGGGAACAACGAAGCCGTCTGAAAAATGAAAATCGCCCCACAGGCCCAGGCGCAGATCGACTCGTTTGGTCAGCCTGGTTTGCACGCCAAATCCGGATTCCATGCTGAAGTTCTCATAGGCCGCATGGTCCGAAATCGCCTTATGGTCGAAGACCAGCATTCCGCCCTTGAACTGCACGTAAGGCTTGATGGCCTTCTTGTCCCGCCACATCATCCGCAATCCGATCGGCGAAAACCCCACCCCATAGAGGAGTCTCCGGTTGGGAGATGGCGGCGAGAGCGGATTGCCAAAGTAATTGGTATCGGCAAGCTCACTGAAAACAACTACAGGCAGAAACTCCGCTACGTAGTCCATCCGCGCGTGCAAAAGGTAGCCCCAGGAATGACGGTCGTATTCAAATCCGCTGGTGTAGATCTTCGTATCGGCCTCGGTGGCAAAGAGCTGGTAATTGCCGTAGGAAGCCAATCCCTCCCAGACGATTTCGCGCTCCACAGGCTGCTTGACCTGAGCCTTATTCTCCAAGGGCGTTTCCATCTCTTGAGTGTGCGCGGCTTGCGCCACAAGAAGGCTGAGCGCGGCCAGGATGGAAAAGCTATTGACGCAAATGTTGCAAGCAAGAGAACGCTCACGCCGCAACTGAGTNNCCAAGCTATGCCGCCATGATCAATGTGTAAACCGGAATCTTCTTTTTCGGCGTCAATTCGCTTGAATTGTACCGTTTCTGAGGGAAATTGCGACACCAACACAACATTTTTCAGTCAAAAAACTGGGCGATTCCTTATTCCCACCGCCACGACGATGACGAGGATGAATTAAATATCCTCAAAAGCCGGCCGGTTAAGAGATACGCATTCTGAGGGCAAGGTCAGTGGGGCACCCGGATTGTTGTAAAGACAAATGCGGGTCCTTCGACTCCCCACCCCAGCGACGAAGACCTGTCGCTGGGGACCCCGGTTCCGCTACGCTCCGCTGAGGATGACAAACTATTCGTTTGGGGTGGAAGTGTATGGCAGAGACGGACTCGCGGAGGCAACTGCCGGTACACTGGCTCGTGCCGTGAATCCATAATGGATATTCCGGTTCAATTGGCGCATGATTAAAGGTAATTAATTTCCAATGTCCTCGGCGAGCGCTCCGGCTCCCGATTGTTCGCCGGCGGGAGTAATGGCATCGGCACGCGCCGACGAGAACTCACAGGCGTAATATGACGCAACACCAGGCAAGTCGGATATACCCGGTGAAGAGACTGATCCCCCTGGTCGTCATCCTTCTCGGATTGTCCTCGACTGCATGGGCGGCAGAGCCTGCCCCTCTGACCACCCTGCGCGCCATCCATGCCGTCACCAATGCCGAGGCCAGCCAAGCGCCGTCGGTCGCCTTCGAGGGGACGGTTACTTACCTCCGCGGATATGAACGGAATATGTTCGTGCAGGACGGCGATGTTGCAATCTATGTACGCACCACCCCGAATCCTAGCTTTCTTCCAGGCGATCGCGTCCTGGTGACGGGAGCGATGGCGGCGAGTTTTCGCCCCATCGTGATTGCAAGTAGTGTGACCCTGCTCCACCACGGGACCCAGCCCAAGCCCGTGCCAGCCACCTTTGACGGATTGATTAGTGGCCAGTTCGACTCTCGGCTCGTCACCATACATGGCGTCGTCCGTGCAGCGGACCTGGTGGTGAGCGGCACGGAGCCCCCTGTGCGCAGCGCTCGTCTCCAAATGGTTACCGAAGGCGGCCGCTTCCAGGTGTACTTGGACAGCGTCGATGAAAATGCCCTCAAAGATCTGCTGGACGCCGAAGTGGAGGTCTCGGGCGCTGCCGCCGGAAAGTTCGACGACAAGATGCAGCAGACCGGGGTCGTGCTCTACGTTTCCTCATTGGAAAACATCAAGGTTCTCAAGCGCGCCGGCACCAGCCCATGGACCCTCCCGGTCACTCCCATGGATCGGATTCTTGCCGGCTATCACGTGAACGATCTTTCGTCGAGGGTCCGGGTGCATGGAATCATCACCTATTACCAGCCCGACTCAGCCATTGTGCTGCAGGACGGCTCCAAGAGCTTGTGGATTGAAACCCATTCCCGCGAACCATTGCAGATCGGCGATGAAGCGGACGCAACCGGTTTTTCCGATGCTCACGAACGTCTCTTGACCCTGACCGACGGCGATATCCAGGATAGCCGCATCTTCCGGCCCATCATGCCGCAATTGGCGACCTGGCGCCAGCTAGGCTTCTGGAGCGCCAACAGAGCGGATGGTCACCAGAACGATCTGGTCTCCATTGAAGGCCAGGTGGTTACGTGGGTGAGGGAAGCAACCCAGGACGAGTATGTTCTGGATTCGGATGGCCGGCTGTTTACCGCCATCTACCACCATCCACCCGAACCTGGCGAGATTCCGCCCATGAGGCAGATTCCGTTGGGTTCCAGGATCCGAGTGACCGGCATCTGCTTTATTGAGTCTTCCGACCAGATCAACCCGGGCGAAGAGGTGCCCTTCAATATTCTGCTGCGTTCCTTCGACGATATTACGGTGGTCGCCAGACCCTCGTTGCTGAACATTCGCAACCTCCTCTTCATCGTCGGCTTGTTGCTGCTGGTGGTGGTTGGGGCGGGCGTGAGAGCCTGGACCCTGGAGCGCAAGGTGCGCCGGCAAACCGCCGCGTTGGCCGACATCGAGCAGCGGCGCGGCCGCATCCTTGAGGACATCAACGGCTCACGGCCCCTGGCTGAGATCGTCGAGGAGATTGCGGAGTTGGTCTCCTTCACGTTGGATGGCGCTCCGTGCTGGTGCCAGATCGCCAATGGAGCGCGGCTGGGAAACTGTCCGGCGAAGCTCACCGGCTTGCGCATTGTCCAAGAAGAGATTCCCGCTCGTTCCGGGCCGCCGCTGGGCACGCTCTTTGCCGCGCTCGACCCGCTCACCAAGCCCAGGGCCAACGAATCGAAAGCCGTCTCCATGGGGGCGGCACTGGCCACGCTGGCCATCGAAACCCGAAAGCTCTACTCAGACCTCTTGCGCCGTTCGGAGTTTGACCTGCTCACCGACATTCACAACCGTTTCTCGTTAGAGAAACGCCTGGACGCCCAAATTGAAGTGGCCCGCCAGGATGCAGGCATCTTCGGGTTGATCTATATTGACCTGAATAAATTCAAGCAAGTGAACGACCAGTACGGGCATCACATTGGAGATCTCTATCTGCAGGAGGTGGCGCGGCGCATGAAACAACAATTGCGCTCCCACGATCTGCTGGCGCGGCTGGGCGGCGATGAGTTTGCCGTGTTGCTGCCCATGGTGCACAACCGCGCCGATGTCGAAGAGATCTCTCAGCGCCTGGAACACTGCTTCGAGGCTCCGCTGACTCTCGAAGGGAATATCCTGAAAGGCTCGGCCAGCTTCGGCATCGCCCTTTACCCGGAGGATGGCGCCACAAAGGACAACCTGCTGAATGTCGCCGACGCCGCCATGTACTCAGCCAAGCTCCGCAATAAGCAGCTTGCGAGTCGCACCGCCTGACGCCGGGAGCCCAAAACGGAGAGGATTTGAACGCGGCTTCGCCGCGTGGGTTGATTTCCCAAAAAACTTGTGGATGGGGTGGTGGCGCGGTTGAAAACCGCGCCCTTTCAAAGCTGCCCGCTGTTGGGTTTATGTGGCGGCGGGGATGCGCATTCCGTCGAGGTCGGCGGTGAGGTCGGCGGCGAGGGTTTGCTGGGCGGGTTCAGTTAGTTTGGCGTCCTGGCTGGTGAGGTAGAAGACATCAATGGCGGTTTCGCCCTCGGTGTCGATGAGCGCCACCTTGATATTGCAGTCGTGGGTGCTGAGGGTGAGAGCGATCTGGCGTAGCAGGCCGGGCAGGTCTTGGGCGACGACTTGCAGGATGGTGGAGTGGGAGGAGGATTCGGAGTCGAACTGGAGGCGCGTGGCCACCTCGACTTTGATGTTGGCCAGGTGGTTGGCATGGCTGCGGGCTTCGAGCATTGTTTCGACAGGAACCGTGCGTGCTACCACGTCGTGGAGATAGGCGAGGAAGCGCTCGCGCTCACTGGGGTTCAGCTCGATGGTGCGGAAGACGTCGCTGAACTGGAAGCTATCGACGACCACGCCGGCGTCGTTGGAAAAAGCGCCGGCCTTGACGATGTTCATGCCCCATGCGGCCAGCGCTCCGGCCACGTCGGCGAAGAGGCGTCCGCGGTCGCGGGTGATGACGGTGAGATCGAAGAGCTGGCGGTGGGGGCGCAGGTCGAGCTGGACGAGATCGACGCCGAGGTTTGCGGCCAGTTGGAAGTGGTCGCGGATTTGCTCGGGGAGGCGGGTTTGCAGATAGCGTTGCGGAAGGCCTTCAAGGAATTGCCTGAGGGCGTCGTGCTGGGCGGCCGGAACCATGGAGCGGAGGCGATTGAGGAGCGTGGGGTCGAGTTTGGCGTGGTAGCGGACTTCGTCTACTGAGCGATCCATGCTGTTGGCGGTGGAGATGTAGAGCTGCCAGAGATTCTCGGCCTTCCAGGGGGTGAGCGCGTCGGGGCTGACGGCCTTGATGTCGGCGTAGGTGAGCAGGGTGAGCATCTTGAGCATCTGCGGGCTGCCGACCTTCTCGGCGAAGCCGCGCACGTTTTCTGGATCGAAGATGTCGCGGCGCAGGGCGTTGGACATTTCCAGATGAAGGCGGATGAGCTGGAGGACGGCATCGCGCTCTTCGGCGTCGAACTCGAGGCGGGCGAGAAAGGCGTCGGCTAGCTCGACGCTCTGGCTGCAGTGTTCGCCGGTGCGGCGGGCCTTGCCGGTGTCGTGGAGGAGCAGGGCGAGCAGAAATAGATCGAGGCGGTCGATTTCAGGGAGCAGTTGGGCAAGGCGCTGTTCGTAGTCGTGAGCGGGCTGGAGGAGGCCGTGGACGTTATCGATGACCAGGAAGGTGTGCTCATCGACGGTGTAGCGGTGATAGCTGTCGCGGATAACCAGGGCGTCAATGCCGTGAAACTCGGGGATGAGCATCTCGAGAACGCCGAGGGCGTGCATGGTGCGGAGGGCATGAGCGGCGTGGGGGCCGAGGAGGACTTCGCGCAGGGCATTCCAGAGGTAAGGGCCTTCGGGGATGTGGATGGCCAGGGCGGGCAGTGCGTCGGTGATGCGGTCTTCGGCGGCCTGAGAAAGGGCGTATCCGTGAGTGGCCATCAGCGAGAAGATGCGCAGGATGGCGCCGGTGTCGTTGAACTGCGCGCCGGGTACGATGTCGATGCGGCCCTGGTCGAGAAGGAAGTCGGTGCCGGCGATGACGGTGTGGCGGCGGCGGAACTGGCGGTAAAAGCTGACCGGGGCGGGCAGGTGCTCCATGAGCAGGGCGGCGCGGCGATAGATGACGCGGGCGTGACGATAGTAGGTGCGCATCCAGTAGGCGGGGTCGGCGGTGCCGCGAGTTTCCAGGCCGATGGAGTTGGCGGCGGCTTCGTCCTGGGATTGCCAATCGAGGGTATTGTCGTCGCGGCCGTGGCGGAAGTGGAGAAAACATCGGGCTGCGGCGAGAAAGTCGAAGGCCGCCTCGGCGTCGCCGCGTGCGCTGTGGAAGACGCTGCCACGGTGGCGCGGCCACTCCTTGGTCTCCTTGAGGTGGAAGAGCAGGGCGAACCAGACGGCGAGGTTGTAGTCGCGCAGGCCGCCGGGGCAGTCCTTGAGGTTGGGCTCGAGGTGAAAGATGGTGTTGCCGAATTTGGCGTGGCGGACGCGGGCGATCTCTCCGAGCTTTTGCGCGATGGGGTTCCACTCGCTCAGGAACAGGTCGGGCATAACGGTCTGGTGGAGCTGCTGGTAGAGCGGGAAATGGCCGGCGAGGAAGCGTCGGTCGAGCGTGGCCAAGGTGAATTCGAGGTTGTTGGGATCGAAGCGGCCGGCTTCCTTGAGGGTGCGGGAACTGGGGCTGGCGCGCAGGCCGACGTCCCACATGCCCTGGATGATGGCGCGGGCGGCATCCCTGGACTGCGCCTCGGCCTTGTCGTCTGCATAGACGAAGAGCATATCAATGTCGGAGAAGGGGAAGAGATCCTTGCGGCCGTAGCCGCCCAGAGCCAACAGGGAGACGTTCTTCGTGGGCTGGGAGGCGAAGGCGCGGCGCCACATCTCAATCAGGATGCGATCCACGACAGCCGAACGGCGGCGAATGGCGGCCGTGCCGTCGCCGGTGCGCTCGCAGGTCTGGCGCACCAGCGCCATCTCCCGCTGATACTGCTCCCGAAGATCGTCAACCGCCAAAGCGACTGGATTCATAAGTGGTTGTGAGTGACTTGCCGCAGCAAGAAGGAATTCTTAACAGAATAAGCTAAATTGACAGGAATGGGGAATTTTTGGCTGTCTGGTCCCGGAAAACGGGACGGGCGGGCGGGGTGAATCAGGTCCGGATGGGGTTATTTGCGGTTGCGGGCTGGAGTTAGTGGCGACCCATGGCTCAAAATTGGAAATTAGGGAGCGAGGCGCTCACCGGAGAAACATCGATTGCCCTTATTTTTCTGTAGAATATCTGGGTAAGCGGCTTGGCTTGCCTCACCGCGGCCATGAAGGCTTCCTGGGGAATGGTCAATCATACGGCCCGGAAAGTGGCAAGGTGAGGCTGCCGCAAGGAGGACACTATTGCCACGCGAATGCGTTTGGGAGATCTGCTGATCCAGGCGAATCTGGTTACTCTCGCGGATGTTGTCAAGGCGCTGGAGCGTCAAGCCGGCAACGGCGGCCGTTTGGGCGACAACCTGGTGGCTATCGAAGCCATCGACAAGCAGGTGCTGGAAGCCTTTCTGAAGCGCATTCCCGTCGAGCCGGCGAATATAAAGGCAACCGGGATCGACGAGACCGAACTTCTGGGCTTGCTGATGAAGCTGATCCATGCAGGCCACCTGGTGGATTGCCGCCAGTACGTCGAGGCCATCAAGCTGCCTTACCACATCGTGGCGGAGCTGGTTCACATGGCCGTGGACCGGCAACTGCTGCGCGCCTTGGGAATGCGCGCCTCCAGCAGCCCGATCGATATGAGCTACACGCTCACCGATGAGGGCAAGCGCTGGACCATCGAGGCTCTGGAGCGATTGCATTATGTCGGACCGGCCCCCGTGACACTGGAGGACTTCACCTACCAGGTGAACCTGCAGAAGCTGACCAACGAGCTGGTGACCTTCGAGCGCATCCGCCATGCGCTCGGCGAATATATCTTTGACGACAGCATTGTCGAGCAGAGCGGACCGGCGTTGAACTCGGGCCGGGCCATGCTGCTTTATGGCCCTCCCGGCAACGGCAAGACCTCGTTCGCGCATTCACTCAGCAGCGTCTTCCGCGACGTGATTTACGTGCCTTATGCGATCTCCATCGAAGGCGAGATCCTCCGCTTCTACGATCCCAGCATTCATCCCGCGGTGACTTCCGCGGACGTGAATGACGATGGCCATCAATCGTTTGTCCGCGCCGAGGAATATGACGGGCGCTGGGTCCCTTGCCGGCGGCCTTTTGTGACCACCGGCGGCGAACTGACGCTGGAGATGCTCGACCTGAGATATGACGAGACGGGCCACTTCTACGAGGCCCCCTTGCATGTGAAGGCGCTGGGCGGCTGTTTCGTCATCGACGACTTCGGCCGCCAATTGGTGAGCCCAACCAGCCTGCTGAACCGCTGGATTGTGCCCTTGGAGAACCATGTCGACTATCTGAAGCTGCATACCGGAAAGAGCATAAGCATCCCCTTCGAGGGACTGGTGATCTTTTCCACGAACATGGAACCGGAGAGCCTGATGGACCCGGCCTTCCTGCGCCGCCTTCCTTACAAAATCGAGATTGGCGCGCCCACTCTTGACCTTTACAGGCGCATCTTTGATGCGGAGTGTAAACGGCATGGATTGACGCTGTCCGATGAAGTGTTCGACTCCATCGTACATAAGCTCCAGGATGAACTCGGGCTTGGTGTGGCTGCCTATCAGCCGAGGTTCATCGTCGATCAGATCGTGGCCACGTGCCGGTTCATGGGCCAGGCGCCGCATTTCGAGCCGCGGTTCATCGACTATGCGCTGAATAATCTGCGGGTCAAGCGCGGCGACCGCGAGCCCAGCCAAGGCGATGGGGCACACGGCGAAGGCCATAGATAGAGGTATCCCAGCTTAGGCGCAAAAACAAGAACGCGGCAAGGATGGGGCACGGTGGATTCAAGGTCCAAGTGCAACAGCGCACCATCCAGATTCGTCAGGAGATGGCAAAAAGAAGCCATGGAAAAGATGGAAAACAAAGGACGTTTTCCACTTTCCCACGGCACTGCTGCGGCTATCTATTTGAATCTGTTCACGAAATTTGTTGCACTTGGAATTTGAATGTGCCCACCCAGAATTGTGGAATGGGGTTAGAGCGCGGTTTCGCCGCGTTCGTCGTTGCGGATGCGAATGGCTTCGTCGATGCGGCTGATGAAGATTTTGCCGTCGCCGATGCGGCCGGTGCGCGCGGCGCCGAGGATCACATCGACTGCCTTGTCCTTCAGGTCGTCAGGGACCACCAGCTCGATCTTGATCTTGGGCAGCAGGTCAACGGTGTACTCGCGGCCGCGATAGAACTCAGTGTGGCCCTTCTGGCGGCCGTGGCCGCGAGCTTCCAGAATCGTCATGGCTTCGATGCCCGCCTCGAGCAGCGCATCCTTGACCGCGTCCAGCTTGGAAGGCTGGAGAACCGCTTCTATTTTGAACATAAGCAAATGCCTCGTTTGACAGCGTAACAGGCGGGACGGCTTTTGGGGGGCTTTCCGCCGGATTTTGAGGACCATCGGCCCTGTTTTTCGATTCAACCGTACGGTTGCACCAAAGAAGAGCAACAACAACCGCAGGTCCCCTTCGGTACGGGTCAGTTGGCATGAACTTTCCCTCAGGGGCTAAAGCCCGCAGTGATTTCTCCGATTTTAGGCACGACTAAAGTCGTGCCCTGATACAAAACGCTCATTCGTCCCTGAGCTTCCGGCGTGACAGATCAACTCATTATGTGTTGAGGTCGTAGCCTTCCTCGCCGTGCTGTGTGATGTCGAGGCCTTCGGCTTCCTGCTCGGGCGAAACGCGCAGCCCGATGAGCTTATCGACGACGAACAGCAAGACCAGCGTGCCGACAATCGAGATGCCCCAGGCAAGGCCGACGCCGGCAGCCTGGTTGAGCACCTGGCCCCAGTGTCCGTCCAGTGCGCCGGTGGCGACAGGGTTGCCGGCGGCGTTTTTGCCGAAGGCGGCGTTAATGGCGCTGGTGGCAAAGAGGCCGGTGAGCAGCGCACCCAGGGTTCCGCCGGCTCCATGAACGCCGAAGGCGTCCAGAGAGTCGTCGTAACCGAAGAAGCTCTTCACGATGAAGACCATGAAGAAGCAGAAGATGCCGGCGAGGAGTCCGATGACCAGCGCCGGGAAGGGCTGCACAAAGCCGGAGGCGGGGGTGATGGCCACCAGTCCGGCGACCGCGCCGGAGATGGCGCCCAGGGCTGTGGGCTTGCCGTTGTGAATCCATTCGGAGATGGACCAGCCGATGGCGGCGGCGGCGGCGGCAAAATGGGTGTTGACAAAGGCGCTGGTGGCCAGGGAACTGGCCGCGAGCGCGCTGCCCGCGTTGAAGCCGAACCAGCCTACCCACAAGAGACAGGCGCCGATGAAGCTGAGCACCATGGAGTGGGGTTGCATTTTGGCGTGGGGGTAGCCGACGCGCTTGCCCAGATAAAGACAGCAGATCAGCGCCGAGACGCCGCTGGTGACGTGGACCACGGTGCCACCCGCGAAATCCAGCGAGGGGATGCGGCCGCCGGCCGAGTTCAGCAACCCTCCCACGCCCCAGACCATGTGGGCCATCGGACAATAAACGATGAGCGACCAGAGCGACAGAAAGACCGCCATGGCGCTGAACTTCATGCGTTCGGCAAAGGCGCCGGTGATCAGCGCCGGGGTGATGATGGCGAACATCAACTGGTAGACCATGAAGGTCTGCTCGGGAATGGTGGCGGCGTAGTCGGTGTTGGGGGTGAGCGAAACGCCGCGCAGGAAGAGGTGCTCGAAGCCGCCGATGAAGGCCGAGCCGTGGCCGAAGGCCAGAGAGTAGCCCACGACAGCCCAGAGAACGGTGACCAGGCACATCATGGCAAAGCTCTGCATCATGGTGGCGAGGATGTTCTTCTTGCGCACCAGGCCGCCATAGAACAGAGCGAGGCCGGGCCCTGTCATCAACAAAACCAGGGCAGCCGAAACCAGCATCCATGCGTTGTCGCCGGCTGACCGGGCATCGGTGATGGCCTGTTGAAGAGCGGCGATCTGGGCTTGCGTAGCGGCCGGTGAAGCGGGGGCGGCGGACTGAGCCAAAGCTAAAGCGGGGATTGCCAGCACGGCGGCGAGAAACAGCAGTTTGATTCGACGACGGTACATTAGGTTTCCACTCCCATGAAATATGCGGTGGGCAAAAGCCTTGCGTTGGGCCGGAACTCCGACGGGCCTGGCGGAGGGTGATATTGTCGCTTGCATGATTCTCTAGGAATGGTAGAGTCCCGCGCATAAAGAACCTATGAGGATTTCCCGGAAAACCTGCAAATATGCCGGAAAGAGGCCGTATAGCTATGGCAATATCATCGCACCTGCGCTATGCGAATTCTCCACTTGGCAGCCCTGACCCCTGGTCCCGGAAGAGGGTATAGTAGTTCTATGGCGGCCACCGTAGAGCGGGATCATTATCTATTCGGAGCGCTGGAGAGCAGCGCGGCAAACCGCACCAAGGTGCGGGAAGCAAACTACGGCTATGAAGAGCCGGAGGGCGTTCTGCTGACTTCGCTGGATTACGCGGTGAATTGGATACGCAAGAACTCCATTTGGCCCATGACCTTTGGCCTGGCCTGCTGCGCCATCGAGATGATGTCCACAGGCGCGGCGCGCTATGACATTGCGCGCCTGGGCGCCGAGGTCTTCCGGCCCTCCCCTCGCCAGAGTGACCTGATGGTGGTTGCCGGACGGGTTTCCCAGAAGATGGCCCCGGTGCTGCGCCGGCTCTACGACCAGATGCCGGAGCCGAAGTGGGTGATCTCGATGGGCGCCTGCGCCACCTCCGGCGGAGTTTTCAACAATTATGCGGTGGTGCAGGGCGTGAACCAGGTGGTTCCCGTGGATGTGTACGTTCCGGGGTGCCCGCCGCGGCCGGAGCAACTCATTTACGCGATTACACTTCTGCAAGAGAAGATTCAGCGTGAACCGCGCAGCCTCATGAAGACCCTGAATCTGGGGTAGACAGAGAGGGAGAGCGAGTTCCGGAGAAGCGGATTACTGAAGTAATTTCATGGTTACCTGTAGGGCGTTCAAAGGGGTAACTGCAGAAGCCCTTTGAAGAGAAACTACTGCCGGAAACGCTTGTCAGGATGGTAGGTTTAGTTGTATTGCAAGGATGTCCGATTATTCTGCGAAGAATTTATTCTGCGAAGAATGTCTGAATATTCTTCCACGTGAAGAATCTTGCCGGTGCAGAGCTGGTCGTCGTGCTCGCAAGCAGCCTTGTGCATATGTGTTCGGCCAGATTTTTTACGGAGGAAACTGTATGTTCGCGCGCGTTGCGAAATATGTTTGCTGGCTTTTTGCCTTGGTATGTGTGGCATCAATTCCCTTTGTCCTGAGCGCCCAGGTTGCTCCTGCCGTAAAGGGAGCTTCCGCGGGCGATATCGCGGCCAAATGGGACATCTTTGCGGGCTACAGCTACCTTTCGCCTCATGGAACCGTGGAAACCCGGCTGAACTACACCTTGACTGAGCCGTTCAGTTTTGTACCTGTCAACGGCCAGGAGATCTTCAGCGTCGCGCGCTACTTCAAGAAGCATTGGGGCCTGGAGCTGCTCGGCGATATTCATCTGCAGAACGACTTTCCGAACCCCCCTCACTATGATCCGAGGAACTCGTTCAGCGGCGGGTCGGCCGGCGTAATCTACCGGTTCAAAAACGCCAGCACCACGCCATTCGTTCATGTCTTGATCGGCGGCGAGATAGCGGACGGTCCTCACTATCAGGATGACAACTGGGGTCCGGTGGGAACCGTGGGCGGCGGCATGGATTGCGAAACGTCGCTGTTCAAGCATCATATGGCGATTCGCCTGATTCAGGCGGATTACCAGCGCGTCTACGAGGATTGGGGCAAGGGGATATCGGGGGGCATCGGCAATGTGAACGCACTGCGTTTGAGCGCCGGCGCGGTTTTCCACAGCGGCTCCGACGACGCGACTCGGGCGGTGCTGGGCCTGGCGTGCCTGGCTACGCCGGCCGCGGTCTTTCCCGGCGAGCCGGTGACCCTGACCGCGACGGTCAGCAATCTCAACCCCCGGCAAAGCGCGATTTACACCTGGTCGGGAACCGGCGTGAGCGGCAACGGGGAGACGGCCACGGTGGCCACCGGCTCCCTGGCGTCCGGCACTTATACGGTGAACGCCGAGGTGAAGGAGACCAAACCGACGCGGGATTGCCTGCGGGTGATTCCGCCCCAGCATGCCGCCTGCACGGCCACCTTTATCGTGAAGCGGTTTGAGCCGCCGACCATCAGTTGCGTGGCCAGCCCCGGCACTATCAAGGCGGGCGGCACCAGCACCATTACCGCGGTAGGCGTGAGCCCGCAAAACCGTCCGTTGACATACAGCTACTCGGCTAGCGGCGGTTCCGTCACCGGCAGCGGGACGACGGCGGTCTTCAATTCAGCAGGCGCGCCGACCGGCGCTGTGGTGATTCCCTGCATCGCGACCGACGACACGGGTCAGATGGCAACGTCGAGCACCAGCGTGACCATCCTGCCCCCGTATGTGCCGCCGGTTCAGCACAGTCAGACGCTGTGCTCGATCAGCTTCGCCACCGACAAGAAACGTCCGTCGCGCGTGGACAACGAAGCCAAGGCGTGCCTGGACGAGGTAGCTCTTGACCTGGAAAAGCAGCCGGATGCCAAGGCTGTGGTGGTGGGCAATTCGGATGCCGGGGAGAAGGCCAACAGCGCCCGCCAGCAGAAGGCGGCGCTGCGGAACAAGCACATCACGGTCGAGGATACCGCGGCCGAGCGCGCGGTCAACGCCAAACAGTACCTGGTGACCGAGAAGGGCATTGATGCGGCGCGCGTCAGTGTCGCCACCAGCGCGGCGAATAGCCAGACTGTGGAGGACTACCTGGTTCCCTCCGGCGCCAGCTTCACGGCTGACGTGCCTGCCACCACCCCTGTGGACGAGACCGCGGTGAAACCGCAGGCGCGCAAGCCGCTGGCCGCCAGGATGCACAAGAAGCCGGTTGTGGCCGCGGCCCAGAAACCCGCCCCGCCCGCGGAGTAGGCCGATCGGCCTACTCCCGCGGTCAAACCCGGAATCCGGCTCCCACAGATGCAACGAAGGGAGCCGGATTACGGCCAGACTGAGGGATTAGCAATCATGTGAGGTTGACCGGCGGGCCGGATGACCTTTTGCGTTTTCGCTGTCTTTCCTGTATGTTTCACCCCATGAAGGCCGCGTTCAGCATGAATTGTCTACGGAATTTCCGGCCAGGAGCCTAGCCCTCCGCTGGTCTGCTAACGGGGGACGAATATGCTACCATGGTTCCGTATTGAATACTGTCGCATTGTTGCTTTCCAGATGCTTGGTTAGGTTTTAGTTTGGAAATGGTGAGCATTAGCTAGCCGTTTCAGCGAGTTTTTGAATCTGAAAGTGGAGGAGAATCACATGTATTCGCGCAATTTGAAATCCGTTTGTCTGGTACTGGCTTCGGCGTGTTTGGTCTTCGTCCCCATGGGGTGCAAGAAGGCTCCGCCGATAACGCTGTCGGCCACAGCCACCCCCCCCGCCGTATTCCCTGGTGAGCCAGTCACAGCGACCGCTGTCGCCGGGTCGGTGGACCCCAACAAGAAAACGAACGTGATTTACAGCTGGTCCGGAACCGACGTTACGGGCAACGGAAGCACGGCCACAGTGGCCACCGCTACGGAGGCGCCCGGTAGCTACACGGTGAAGGCGGAAGTGAAGGAAGGCAGGAAGGGCAAGGAAGGCCTGAAGCCTGGCCAGACGGCAGAAGCCACGGCGAACTATGCGGTGAAGCAGTTTGAGCCGCCGACGATCAGTTGTTCGGCCAGCCCGAGCACCGTCAAGCCGGGCGATACGAGCACGGTGACCGCAGCCGGCGTGAGCCCGCAGAGCCGCCCGCTGACTTACAGCTACGCGGCAGTTGCCGGCTCCATCAGTGGCAGCGGCGCCACGGCGACGTTTAATTCGACCGGCGCTCCGACCGGCTCGGTGGGAATCACCTGCAACGTGACCGACGACAAGAGTCAGACAGCAACCGCAAGCACCAGCGTGACCATCCTGGCCCCGTATGTGCCTCCGGTTCCTCACACCCAAGCGCTTGCAACTATCAGCTTCGCCGGCGACCCGAGGCGTCCGGACCGCGTGGATAACGAAGGCAAGGCGGCTCTGGACGGAATCGCTCTCAGCCTGCAGCAGGCGCCCGATGCCAAGCTGGTGATTGTGGGCGAGGCGAATGCCAAGGAACAGGCCAAGACCGCCAAGGAGCAGCAGTTTGCTTTGAAGCACAAGCATGCCAAGGTTTGGGATTCCGCGGCCGAGCGCGCCGTCAACGTCAAGGACTATCTGGTGACAGAGAAGGGCATTGACGCGTCACGCATCAGTGTAGCTACCGGCACCACAGACGCCCAGGAAGTGGAGACCTACCTGGTGCCCGCCGGCGCGAACTTCGCGGCTGACGTGCAGGGAACCACTCCCGTGGACGAGACCATGGTGAAGGCAGAGCCGCGCAAGGCCCTGACAGGCAAGGCCGCGCACAAGAAGGCCGCGAATATGTAACTTGCTCGCTTCCGGCGCGGCGGGCCTTCGGGTCCGCTACGAAGGAGAGGGCTATTTTCTTTGCAGTCAATCGAGGCTGGCCGGCTTGCCGGTCAGCCTCTTTGATTTGCATTGAGCCATGGCGCGCCTGGAACAGGCGTTTCTGTATTCTTTGTATACTCTTCGTATGAGCTTAGGGAGTTTCTTGCCTGCATGAATCGTCCGCGAGTCTTCTTTGATTTTTTCTTCCGGTCCGGATTATTTTCGCAAATCTCACTATTGGTCCTGTTTTTGCTTGCCGTCCCCGGATTGACGGCGCAGACGCCTTGGAGCGCGATTGGCCCCGAGGGCGGCGATGCGCGCGCCTTTGCTGCCGTTCCCGGCCAGCCCCATCATCTGTATCTGGGCACAACCAACAGTTGGCTCTATGAGTCATTGGATGGGGGCGCGTCCTGGCATCGGCTCTCGAAGCTGGACTCGCCCGACGATTTGATTTTGGACCACATCGTCGTGGATGCGGCGAACCCCTCCACTGTCTATGTAGCCGCGTGGAAGCTGGACCAGCCCGGCGGCGGGCTGTGGGTGAGCCATGACGGAGGGCGGAGCTGGAGCGCGGCCGAGGGCTTGCGCGGCCAGTCGATTCGCGCCTTTGCCCAGGCGCCCTCGAATCCCGCCATGCTCTTTGCCGGAACGCTCGAAGGGGTTTTCCGCAGCACGGATGCCGGCGTCTCCTGGACGCAGATCAGTCCGCCGGGGAGCGGGGAGATTCATGAGGTGGAGTCGCTGGCCATCGACCCAACGGACCCCGATGTGGTCTACGCGGGCACATGGCATCTGCCGTGGAAGACCACGGACGGCGGCAAGACCTGGAGCAACATCAAGCAAGGCATCATCGACGACTCGGACGTATTTTCGATCATCATCGATCCGGCCGATACTAAGACTGTTTTCGCCAGCGCATGCAGCGGGATTTACAAGAGCGTGAACGCGGCCGAGCTGTTCAAGAAGATCGAGGGCATTCCCGACACCGCGCGCAGAACGCGCGTGCTGAAACAGGACCCGGCGAATCGCGACGTGGTTTATGCCGGAACCACCGAGGGGCTTTACAAAACCTTGGACGGCGGCAAGAGCTTCGAGCGCATGACCGGCCCGGACGTGATCGTGAACGACGTCTTCGTCGATCCGGGCGATTCGAATCATGTGCTACTGGCCACGGACCGCGCCGGTGTTCTGCTGAGCCAGGACGCGGGGGCCAGCTTTGTGGCCGCCAACGGAGGCTTCTCCGGGCGCAAGGTCGAGGCGCTGCTGGTCGCCAGCGGCAATCCCGCGCGGCTGTTTGCCGGCGTGGTGAACGACAAGAGCTATGGCGGCGTTTTTGTTTCCACCAATGGCGGCGCGCATTGGGAACAGATTGACGGCGGACTTGACGGGCGCGATGTTTTTGCCCTGGCCGAATCGCCGGATGGAACGATCCTGGCGGGAACCAATCACGGGATCTTCGGGCTGGATCAACCGGACAAGCCGGACAAGGAAGCCGCGGCTGCGCCGGACACGAGTACGGGTTCGCCGGATACTGGTGCGGATGCGCCAGGTGCGAGTTGGAGCCCGCGCGGCACGATTCAGAACACACTGGTGAAGACGGCTACGGAGACGCATCATGGAAAGCGCGTCACCGTGGAGAAGCGGGTAAAGGATACAAGCCGCGAGATGGACGGCCGCGTGCGCGCGCTCGACCTTTCCGGTGACGCCTGGCTGGCCTCGGCCTCCGGCGGCCTATTCACCAGCAGTGACCACGGCGCCAGTTGGCAGGGCGGCCCGGTGATGGGCTCGGTAGACTATCTTTCTGTTGCGGCGCATGGGGAGAAGCTGACTGCTGCCCGGCGGGATGGAGTGGTTCTGTCCACCGACGCCGGCGAGAGTTGGATGCCCATCGGCATTCCGGCCATGCTCACGCGCATTCATTGCGTAGCCTTCTCCGCGGATGGGACATTATGGCTGGGCGCGCGCGAGGGCGTGTACTTCTCGCGCGACCTGGGCAAGACCTGGCTGTGGGTTCACCGGCTTCCGTTGAACGACGTGGACGACCTTACCTACGACGATCACCTGGGCATGATTCTGGTCAGCTCGCGTTCGAGCGACCAGGTCTTTGCCATCGATCCCAAGACGCTGGAGTGGAAGTTCGCGCAAACCGGATACCGCATCAACCTGGTGCGCTCGGCCGGAGGGCGGTTGCTGGCGGCCTCGATGTTTGACGGGGTGCTGATAGAGCCGCAGGACTGAAGGGGTCAGGGAACAGGGGTTGACGGCTGTGGTCCGGCTGGGAATCGGGAACAGTCCCCGGCGATGAGCAGGGCTTGTTTCTGTATCATTAGCGTATGCAGACTGAGACGGCGGTTTCCCGCCAACCAGCAGGCTTTCGCACCCACGACTCACGGCTTGAGCCGATTGCCGCGAAGGTTCTGGCCGGCGGACGGCTGGACTTCAACGACGGACTCGCGCTTTACGGGTCCTCGGACGTGCTGGCCGTGGGCTGGCTGGCCAACCATGTGCGTGAGCGGCTGCACGGCGACGTGACCTACTTCAACGTGAACCGGCACATTAACCCCACCAACGTTTGCGTGGCGGCCTGTAAGCTGTGCGCCTTTGGACGCAAAAAGGGCGACGCGGCCGGCTACACCATGGCCTTGGAAGAGGCGTGGGAGACGGCAGCCTCGGGCTATTCGGAGGCGGTCACGGAGTTTCACATTGTCGGCGGGCTGCACCCGGACCTGCCGTTCGAATATTTCCTCGATCTGGTAAGCGGCTTGAAGCAGCGTTTTCCCAAGGTTCACATCAAAGCCTTCACCATGGTCGAGGTGGCGTACCTGGCGCGTCGCGCCAAGCTGACGATTGAGGAAACGCTCATCAAGATGCGCAAGGCCGGAGTGGACTCGATGCCCGGCGGCGGCGCGGAGATCTTCTCGGCGCGGGTGCGCTCCATCATTTGCGACCACAAGATCGACGGCGAGGAGTGGCTTTCAACAGCGCGACTGGCGCACAAGCTGGGCTTCAAGTCCAATGCGACAATGCTGTATGGGCACATTGAGAACGACGAAGACCGCGTTGACCACCTGCTCAAGCTGCGCGCATTGCAGGACGAGACCGGCGGGTTTCAGACGTTTATCCCGCTGGCCTTCCATCCGGAAAACACGGCGCTGGACCACCTGCCCGTGACCACGGGCCTGACCGACATTCGCCAGGTCGCGGTGGGCCGCTTGCTGCTGGACAACTTCCCGCACATCAAGGCATACTGGCAGATGCTCACCGCAAAGATCGCGCAGATAGCGCTGCGCTTCGGCGCCGACGACCTGGACGGCACGGTCGTCGAGGAGAAGATTTATCACGACGCTGGAGCGACCACGCCGCAGGGGATGACGCGCAAGGAGCTTTGCCGCCTGATTACCGAGGCCGGGCGCGTTCCCGTCGAGCGCGACACGCTGTACCACGCCGTCACCCGCACTGAAGACAGTTTTGTCGTTGCGGTTTAAGATCAATCTGGAAAGGGACGATCTCGATGGGTGAATTTAGCTGGAATGCTCTGGTTGGACTCTGCTTCGGATTCCTGTGGGGAATCCTGTGCTCAATCGCAATTCTGTATTCCATTTACCTGTCCGCTTACCGCAAGGCGGTGAAGGATTCTCTCAAGCAGGTAAAGCCGCTGCGGTACACGCAAGTACTTGAAAAGCTCCTGGCGAAGAAGGAAAAGAAAGCGGCTGCGGCGTCGACGTCCAACCCGCAAGGAACCGCTGTATAACAGGCAATTTTCGATAAAGAAACGAACTTCCGAGCAAGATTTACTGGCGCACGATCGCGCCGTCTTTCATCACAAAGCTCACGCGCTCGACGGCGGTAATGTCTTCCAGCGGGTTGCCGGGAACGGCGACAATGTCGGCAAAGTAGCCGGGCTTGAGCTCGCCGATCTGGCCCTCCCAGCCGAGGAGCTTCGCTCCATTGATCATGTCGGCCTGCAAAACCGCCAGCGGCTTCATTCCATAGCGGACCATCAGCTCCATCTCGACGGCTTGCGTGCCGTGCGGGAAGGGACCAACGTCGGAGCCGACGGCAAATGGGATTCCAGCATCAATCTGCTTTTTGAATTCGCGAATCTTCACGTCGAGCAGAGCCTTCTCGCGCGCGGCAACGGCGGGTGTAGGGGCGTGCTGCGCAAAGTAGTCGAAGATGGCGAAGGTTGGTACCGCGGGAATCTGCTTCTCGCGCATCAGGCGCATGGTTTCGTCGCTGAGCTGTGTGGCGTGCTCGATGGAAGCGACGCCGGCCTGCGCTGCGAAGAGCGTGCCCGGCTCGCCCATGGCGTGAACGGCAACGCCAGTGCCCAGGCGATGCGCCTCTTCGACGGCTGCTGCCAGTTGCGCCTCGGTGTACTCGTAGGGTGTATGCAACTCGCCGTCTACCACTGTGTCTTTTCCCGTCTCATAAATCTTGACAAAGTCGGAACCTTCTTTGTGCTGCTCGCGAATGACCTCGATCAATTGGTCGATGGAGTTGGCGTAGTCGGCGTTGGGCAGAACGTGCTGCGCGGGGTTGTAGTGAATGGCGTCCTCGTGGCCGCCCAGGATGTTGATGGCGTTGCCGCTGATGCGCAGACGCGGGCCTGGGATCAGCCCCTGATTGATGGCGTCGCGCAATGCCGTGTCTGCCGAGCCGGCTCCTTCGGTGCCCAGGTCGCGTTCGGCGGTGAAACCGGCCAGCAGGTCGGCTTTGGCTGCGTCGGCAGCGAGCAGGGTGCGCCAGGGAATCGACTCTTCGACCGTTTGCAGGTCTTCCGCGCCGGGGTGCAGGAAGAGATGCACATGGGCGTCAATCAGGCCGGGTAGCAGCGTGACGTCGCCCAGATCGATGACTTTAGCCCCTTGCGGATGCTCGACGGAGCGGCCCACGGCGCGGATGCGCTCGCCCTCGACCAGAATTTCGCCGGGTTGAAGCAGGACTCCGGTATCCACCTGGAGCAGCCGCGCCGCATGGAGCACGATGGGCGCCGAGGCCGGCTGCTGCGCATGAGCTGCACCGGCAAGGACAAAGGCCAGAGTGAAGAAGAGCAGACGCATGGGGCGCGGGCAAAGCAAGAGGTTTTGCATGACACAAGAATATGCCGCATCGGCCCCCTCTTGTCGAGGGCCGATGCGGCATGGGTTGGTGGTTTCCTGCCCTTGCGGCAAAAACAAGAACGCCGCAAGGATGGCCCACCCGCTATAGATATCTTGTATCCCACCTTAACCAATTCGCAAAGAACGCGAATTGGCGAAGGTGGGGCACCCGGAGCTTTCGAGTTCCGCCTAGTACGCCGGAATCCCGGTGAGGTGCTGGCCGAGGATCAGGGTGTGAATGTCGTGCGTGCCTTCGTAGGTGATGACCGATTCCAGATTCATCATGTGGCGCATGATGGGGTAGTCATCAGTGATGCCGTTGGCGCCCAGGATGTCGCGCGAGATGCGGGCACATTCCAGAGCCATCCACACGTTGTTGCGCTTGATGAGAGAGATGTGCTCGTGGCCAACCGTGCCGGCGTCCTTGAGGCGGCCGACGTGGAGCGCGAGCAACTGGGCCTTGGAGATTTCATTGGCCATCCACACAAGCTTTTCCTGGACAATCTGGTGGCTGGCAATCGGCTGGTTGCGGAACTGCTTGCGGAATTTGGCGTACTGGAGCGCGGTGTCGTAGCAGGACATGGCCGCGCCGATGGCTCCCCAGGCGATGCCGTAACGCGCCTGATTGAGGCACATGAAGGCGCTCTTGATGCCGATGGCGCCGGGCATGGCCGCCGTGAGTGGCACGTGCACGTCCTGAAGCGAAAGGCCGCTGGTGTGGGAAGCGCGCAGGCTCCACTTGCCGTGAACATCGTAGGCGGAAAAGCCGGGGCGGTTGGTCTCGATCAGGAATCCGCGAACCTTACCGCCCTCATCCTCGACTTTGGCAAAGACAATGGCCACGTCGGAGATGGTTCCGGAGGTGATCCAGAGTTTTTCGCCGTTGAGGATGTACTCGTCGCCCACCTTGCGGGCGGTGGTGGTCATGGCTCCGGGATTGGAGCCTGCGCCGGGCTCGGTTAGGCCGAAGCAGCCCAGTTTTTCGCCGCTGGCGAGAGCGGGAAGCCAGGTGTTCTTCTGCTCGTCGGAGCCGAAGGTGTAGATGGGGTACATGACCAGGCCGGACTGCACGCTGACAAAGCTGCGGAAGCCGGAGTCGCCGCGTTCCAGCTCCTGCATCACCAGGCCGTATTCGACGTTGGACATGCCGGCGCAGCCGTAGCCTTCGAGGTTGGCGCCGAAGAAGCCCAGTTCGCCCATGATGGGGACCAGCTCGCGCGGAAAACGCTCCGTGCGAAAGCACTCCTCGATGATGGGAATGAGGTTGTCCTCGACAAAGTCGCGAGCGGTCTTCCGGACGAGCAATTCGTCCTCGCTGAAGCTGGAGTCGAGATGAAGAAGATCGAAGCCTTGAAATTTGAAGCCCATGGTTTACCTGCCGTTCTTTCGAAATCAACCAAAACAGACAATTTTAGCAGGTAAGGAGGGGTGGTGGACACCCCGGCGACCATAGTAGCCAGAGTCAGTCGTTTAGCTATAGAAGGTCAAACTAGGCATAGGGTAGTGCTTGCGGTTGCGAGTCCAGAGCGTGGATTGGCTTTTAACAGCGGTGGCAGCGATGAGGGCATCTCCAATTTTAAGATTATGGCTCTTAAAAAACAGGCGAAGGTATTCACCAGCCAGCTTACCGGTTTCATATTCACTCGCTGCGCAAATCAGCACCGGAAAGAAGAGTGATATAGCGTGGTATTCGCTGGGGCGAGCGCCGGCCCAAACCTCAGCTGCGGTGATAGGGGAGTACAGGATGTCCTCACCTGAATTCGCCAGCGTACTCCATTGCGACATAATAACCGGATCCCGAGAGCGCAGAATTTCGATTACGATGTCGGAATCGATGAGAACACTCACTTGATTCCTAACCGTTCCAGCCGGTCATCGTTGCGCAGGTTGCGGACATAAGTCTCGGTGTCGGGCAGGTCCGTGCGATCTTTCCATAGCCCCACGATTCCCAGCATGGCCGCGCGGCGTTCTTCGTGGTTAACCATGTAGCGTTCACGGGCGGCCGTGCGCACAAGTTCCGAGATGGAAGTGCCGCCGAGAAGGGCCTTGGCGTGGAGAGCACCCCAGAGATCGTCGTCGAGATAGAGCTGTGTGCGCTTCATGATGTATAGCATACATCGCTATAGCAAAAAAAGAAACAGGCTACTCCAAAAACTCCCGCACAAACGGGTTTTGGCTTTTGACCAGATCGTGGAGCGAGCCGTCGAAGATGAGGCGGCCTTCTTCGAGCATGAGGAAAGTTGTGCTGGGGTCGGTTTCGCCTTTGGGGAAGGGAACCATGCGGCCTTGTTCGGGATCGAAGCGGTGGTTGCAGAGAACGAGGGCGTCCTGCAGGCGATGGGTGACCAGCAGCGAAGGGGTGTGACTGACGTCGCGCTCCTTGACGATCAGCTCGATGATGGTGGTCGAGGTGACGGGGTCCAGGCCGCCGGTGGGCGAATCGTAAAGCAGCAGTTCGGGCTGGCGGATGAAGGCTCTGGCTATGGCCACGCGGCGGCGCATTCCGCCTGAAAGGCTGGCCGGATACAGGTCGAAGGTCTCTTCCAACTCGACAAAGCGCAGGGCATCGCGGACGCGGCGGTCGATCTCGCTGTTGGGAACCCGCTCCTGGATAAGCTGGTAGGCCACGTTGTCGCGGACGGAGAGCGAATCGAAGAGCGCGCCCTCCTGAAAGACCATGCCGGTGCGGGCGCGCAGGGCGAAGAGCTGCTCCTCGGGCATGCGGGCGATCTCTTCGCCGAAGAGCAGGATGCGCCCCTCATCGGGGCGTAGCAGGCCGTTGGCGAGCTTGAGCAGGACGCTCTTGCCCACGCCGGCCGGACCGAGCAGAACGCGCGTCTCTCCCGGCGCAATGGAGAAGCTGACGTCGGTGAGCACCGGCGGGCCGTCGAAGGCGATGGAGACGTTGCAAAAGGCGGCGACCGGGCCGGCTATATCTTGACCGGACGGGCCGGGGCCGGGCTGGGCGGAAGCTGGAGGCTCGTTCATAGGGCGGGAAAGAGGGTTAGCAGAACTTGGGTGAGGAGGAAGTCGACGAAGATGATGAGCACGGAAGACCATACGACGGCCTCAATGGTGGAGCGGCCCACACCCTGGGTCCCGCCCGTGGTTCTCAAGCCGTAGAAGCAGCCGATGGAGCTGAGGATGTAGCCGAAGAAGAGCGGCTTGACCAGTCCCTGAATGATGTCGGGATAGCGGAGGTGTTCCCAGGCCATGTTCAGGTACTGTGTGCCGTTCTGGTGGTTCATGAAGACGGTGACCAGGCCGCCGCCCGCGATGCCACAGGCATCGGCGACGATGGTGAGGAAGAAGAGCATGGCGATGGAGGCGAAGATGCGCGGGGTGACCAGTTTGCGGAGGGGGTCAACGCCCAGGGCGCGCATGGCGTCGATCTGCTCGGTCACCACCATCGAGCCTAGTTCGCTGGCCATGGAGCTGGCATTGCGACCGCTGACCATCACTCCGGTGAGCACCGGGCCCAGCTCGCGAATCATGGTCAGGCTGACAAACTGGCCGGTGATGGCTGTGGCGCCGAACTGAGCCAGAGTGGCCGAGGATTGCAGCGCCAGCACGCCGCCGGTGGAGAGGCCAGAGAGCACAACGATGGGCAAGGAGCCGAAGCCGATGATGTCGGACTGAACGAGGAATTCAGACCAGTAGATGGGAGGGCGATAGAGATTTGTGAAGGCGCGCCAGGCAAACAGGGAGTAATCCTGCACGGTGAGGATCAGATTCTTGGCGGTCTTTTCGATCGTCTGTATCGCCATTGCGTTTGCCGGCCGGCGGCGCTCCCCGTAAGTGTTGTTGCAAGGACAGGATAGCGCATGAGGGACGGGGAGGACGGAATGAATCGCAAGGGGCACGCCAGACGGGGAGACGCGGATTTTTGATGAAGTGGTTGTTTTTCTCCTTGACAGCTTAGGAGAGATGGAGCTAGTCTCCTAATCATCTTAGGAGGAACGGTGAACGACCAGGCTCAGCTTCTACCCGGCACACTCGATTTGCTTATTCTGAGGGCGGTCTCGCTCGGCCCGCTGCATGGGTACGGCATCCTGCTGCGTATCGGGCAAATCTCCGGCAATGCGCTGCTCATCGAGCAGGGCGCGCTCTATCCCGGCCTGTTTCGGCTCGTCCGCCAGGGCCTGCTCAAGGCGAACTGGGGCACATCGGAGAACAATCGCCGCGCCAAGTTTTACGAACTCACCGTCGCGGGCCGCAAGCGTCTGCGGGAAGAGACGGACAGTTGGAACCGGCTGGCGGCGGCCATTGCTTCCGCGCTTTCTCAACAACCGGAGGAAGTATGAAACTTCTCGATTCGCTTCGCTTCCGCTTAGCCACTCTCTTCCAGCGATCCCAGATGCATACGGAGATGGAGGAGGAGATTCGCTCGCACATCGAGCATCGCGCCGATGATCTGGTGCGTTCCGGCCTGAATCGGGCAGAGGCGGAGCGGCGCGCGCACATCGAGTTTGGCGGACGCGAGAAGTGCAAAGAGGAAATCCACGAAGCACTGGGCGGCAACTTTGTCGGGGGTCTTCTGCAGGATGTGCGATTAGCCGTGCGCGTGCTGCGCAAGTCACCCGGATTCACGATAGCCGCGCTCTTGACGCTGGCCTTGGCCATCGGCGCAAACGCCGTGGTCTTCGGAATCTTCAACGGCATGATTCTGCGGCCGTTGGATGTGCCCCAGGCGGAGAGCCTCTACGGAACCGAGTATGGAAACAATCCGGGGTGGCAGTCGTATCCCAACTATCTCGATCTGCGCGATCGCAATCGCAGCTTCGACGGTCTTGCGGCGTTCAGCTTCGTCTTTCCGGGCTTCGACACGGGCAAGGATCCCTCCGGTTCCTCAGGTTACACAACCAGCGGCAACTACTTCGACGTGCTGCGGATTCAGCCCTATCTCGGCCGTTTCTACCATGCCGCCGATGAGCATGGCCCCAACAGCGCGCCCTATGTTGTGCTGACCTACGCCTTTTGGCACAGCCGCTTCCAGGACGATCGCGGCGTGGTGGGCCGCACCATCTTTTTGAACAAGCATCCATTTACGATTCTCGGCGTGGCGCCGCCCGGCTTCCACGGAACAGTGTCCTTTGCCTTTATCGATTTCTTCATGCCGATGGTCAACGAAGGGCAACTCTACGGCGGGAGCGAACTCGACAAGCGCGGCAGCAATACGGTGGTTTTTGAGATCTTCGGACATCTGAAGCCGGGAGTGACTCTCACTCAGGCGACGGCCGATGTGAACGCCGTAGGAGCGTATCTGGAAAAGACCTATCCCCAGGACTTCAGCCACAAGAGCACTCCACTCTCCCGCCAGGGACTGACTGCGTTTGGCGGCGCGGTAACAGCCTTCGTGGCGGGATTGATGCTGCTGGCGGGATTGATTCTGCTGGCCGCCTGCGCCAACCTGGGCAGCCTCTTTGCCGCGCGCGCCAGTGACCGTTCTCGCGAAGTGGCGCTGCGGCTGGCGCTGGGTTCCAGCCGCAAACGCATCCTGCGGGGACTGTTAACTGAAGCCTTGCTGATCTCCCTTGCCGGCGGCGCGGTGGGACTCCTGGGCAGTGTCGCGCTCTTGCGCCGGTTGAGCACCTGGCAGCCCATCGCCGCGGCTCCCGCCCGCCTGCCGGTAGCTCCAGATGCAAAAATCTACCTGGTCGCTTTGCTTTTGGCGGTGGTCAGCGGGTTGCTCTTCGGAATCGTTCCAGTGCGCCAGGTGCTTCGGGCCAATCCCTATGAAATCGTCAAAGCGGGATCGAGCGCCAGAGGGGGGCGGCGCATCACCGTCCGCGACGTGTTGCTTGTCGTGCAAATTGCCATTTGCGCCGTGCTGGTCACTTCTTCGCTGGTGGCCGTGCGCGGATTGGCGCGCTCGCTGCGCGGCAACTTCGGTTTTGAGCCGCGCAACGCCATGCTGCTCAATGCCGATTTGGCCCAGGCCGGCTATGGCGGCGACCAGACGTCCGCGATGAAAAGGCGCATCTTCGATGCCATGGGGACGATTCCCGGAGTCGAGCATGTGGGATGGGTGAACGATTATCCTCCGCTGGCCTACGGCTCCAACTTCAGATCGAATGTCTACAAGGATGAAACCACCGATCTGCGCCAGACAAATTCCGCCGCCACGCCTTTCCGGTACAACATCTCTCCCGGATACTTCGAGGCCGCCGGCACCAGCCTGTTGACCGGGCGGAGTTTCAGTTGGGACGACGGCAAAGACGCGCCTCCGGTTGCCGTCGTTAACCGCGAGTTCGCCGTGAAAATCTTTGGCTCCGTCCCTCAGGCCATGGGCAGAGATTTCAAGCTGCAGGATGGAACGCGCGTCGAAGTCGTGGGCGTGGTCGAAGAGGGAAAGTATCTGAGCCTCAATGAAGATCCGCAGCCGGCGATCTTTCTTCCCGCCCTGCAATCGCCTTCAAACGCTTTTTATCTGGCAGTGCGCTCCCAGCGCGATCCCGAACAGTTGGCCGCGGCCATGAGGAGCAAGATGCGCGAACTGGATGAGGGGCTGCCGGTTACCATCTCTACCTGGAAGACCGTGCTGTCGCTTGTCCTGTTTCCTTCGCAAATGGCCACGGTGTCGCTGGGCGTTCTAGGCATGATGGGCGCGATGCTGTCGATCACCGGCATCTTTGGAATGGCAGCGTATTCGGTGAGCCGGCGGCTGCGGGAATTGGGCATTCGCATCGCCCTGGGCGCAAAGCGTAAGGAAGTGTTACAAGCAGCGTTGGGAAGGCCATTGAAATTGCTGGCTATTGGTTCGGCGGCAGGATTGCTCCTCGGAATTCTCGCAGGCAAGGTGCTGGCTTACATCGTGTATCAGGCCAATCCCCGCGACCCGCTCGTATTGGCGGGCGTTGTTCTGGCGATGTTGCTGCTGGGCCTCGTGGCTACGTGGATCCCAGCACAACGGGCACTGTCGGTTGATCCCTTGATCCTGCTGCGCGAAGAGTGACCAAGTTCTATTGGGTCGCGGCGCGCGGCTTGATCAACTCGTCAAGATAGTCCGGCTTGTCGGCTTCGCGGACTAGGTGCGGAAACTTATCGCCGCCGTGGTAGTTGATGATGCAGGTTCGGAAATAATCGTCCACGACTACCAATAGTGTGACCGGCTGCGAGGTATCTTTGGCGGCTTTGATTGCGTCCACGAGCAAATCGTGGCTGTAGACGCGGCCATTCACGCCAATGACTTTCATCCCGGAAGAGACGCCGGCCTCGAATGCGGGACTGCCGACGATTGCGTCGGTCACCGTGCCGTCAGTGCCCACCTTAAGGCCGATTGAATAGACATCGCCGGGGTCGCCGTTGCGTCCCTGCAACTTCATTGGCTCGGTGTTCAACACAACCTTCCAGCCGCCGTTTTCGATGCCGCCTGTGGGCGCGTCCGCTGACGTGGAATTCAGCCGGGTGTGGAAGAAGCCGGCCCAGTCGAAGGGCGCAATGGCATTCAGTGTGCTCACCAATTCGTCGAAGGTGTAGGTCTTTACCTCCGCGCCATGATTGGGACCGCCGTGGAAAGCCTGGCAGAAATCGTCGATGGATTTCTGGCCGTGCGTTTCGCGATGAATGACGGTAGCCACTTCAAGCCAGAGCAGATCGCCTTCGTCGTAGTAATCCGTGCCGCGGCGCCAGTTAAGCCAGCCTCTTACACGCCCCAGTTCCGGCTCTCCGATAGCGGTGTCGAGCAAGGGGCGCCAGGTGCGTCCGGGACGTCCCGGCCCAAGCGAGGCCGCGATGGCGGCCATATGCTCGTGGTACTGCTCCTGGGTCCACAAGCCGCTTCGCGCGGCCAGCATGGGCCCGAGATAATCCGTAAGCCCCTCGTAGCCCCACAACAGATCGGTTTCCATCGGCGCTTCAAAGTCAGGCGTGGAGAGATCAGCAGGGCGGCGGAATTTGCCATTCCATGAGTGAACGAATTCATGCGCCAACAGGCCGCCGAGGAACATTCCGGAACTGGGCAGGAGCAGGGCGCGCTCAGGCAGGCGGCTGTCGTTGGACTCGTGATGTTCGAGGCCGAAGTGCGCGACATGATCGCTGAGAGTCAGCAGAAAATGGTAGTCGCGATAATGGCGCGCGCCAAATAGCTTGCCCGATTCGGCAACCAGATTGGTCATCTGCTTCTGGTTCTCGATGCTCATGTTCAGCGCGGCTTCGCTGTCGGCGACCATGTCGAGTTCGTGATGGATGGGCTCGCCCGGGGGCGTGATGTCGATGGCGCGATAATATTCGCCGGTAATTACCGGCGAGTCCACGAGCATATCGAGAGAAATCGGCTTGAACGAAACCTGCTTGCCGGAATGCTTTTCAACAGGAAGCGAGGAGCCGAATTTCCAGCCGTCGGGCATGAGGATTTTGGCTTCATAAGTCAGTTGTTGTGCCGGGACGCCGGCCGGATAGAGGACCACTTCATTCCATTCGAGGACCAGCAGCTTGTCAGTTGCCGAAACGCCATCCGGTTCAATGTAGTCGTATTTGGCTTCGAGACGGCTGACGCCGGCGGGGATTTCCAGATGGAAGGTGTACACATCCAGCAGATCGCGCTGCCACGGAATGGTCTTGCCGTCCGCCTCGAATTTGAGGCCGGTGAGGCCTGCGATGGGCCCATTGGGTCCGTGCTCGCCGGGAATCCATTTGGGATAGTAAAGCGTCAGCGGCCCCGGTTTGACGGGAATGACTTCGTGAGCGCTCAGGAGCTTCTGCTGAGTCCTGGTTGCGTCTACCGTGACCGAGATCGTCTGGCCGGCCAGCGCGGCGGGTGCGGCGATGACCAGGGTTATGGCAAGAACCACCAATGCGCGAAAACGGCACAGTTCCATGCAAATGCTCCTTGTGCGAAACAGAAAAAATCTACCTGTGCATCATACTATCAAGCGGCGGGAGGCGGTTCCGTTCAGTTAGGGAGGATGTTGGGATGGGAGCGGTTCGAGTGATCGATAAGAGGTCTGAAAAACTGTAAAGAGCTATAAGAAAAACTATAGATAGATGGAGCTATCCCACCTTAGGCACAAAAACAAGAACGTGCCGAAGGTGGGGCACCCACACATCTATTCCCTATTCCCTATTCCCTGTTCCCTCGTGCTACTCTCTGCCTTTTTTGTGGATCTCGATGTTGAGGCGCTTGATTTTCTGGTTGAGTGTCGAGAGCGGGATGTGGAAGTGCTCGGCGGCGTCGGTCTGGTTCCAGTTGGAGCGCTCGAGCTTTTCGATGATGATGCGGCGCTCGATGTCTTCGAGGATGTCGAAGAGCGAGGCGTTGGGATTGTGTTCGAGCAGGGCGTCCTGGAAGCTGCGACCGGTAATGTGGCCGGGGAGCAGATCGGAGCCGATGACCGGTCCCGAGGAGAGCACAACGCCGCGTTCTATTGAGTTTTCTAACTCGCGGACGTTGCCGGGCCACTCGTAATCGACCAGGGTGCGCAGGGCGTCTGCGGAGAGTTTGCGCGGGGAGAGGCCATTTTCATTGGCGTAGAAGTCGAGGAAGTGCTGCGAGAGCAGAGGAATGTCTTCGCGGCGGGCGCGCAGCGGCGGCAGGTCAACGGTGATGACATTGAGGCGATAGAAGAGGTCTTCGCGGAAGCGGCCCTCGCGGACTTCCTTGCGCAGGTCGATGTTGGTGGCGGCGATGATGCGCACGTCCACCTGAATCTCCTGTATGCCGCCCAGGTGCATGAAGCGGCGGTCCTGCAGGACGCGCAGAATTTTGGCCTGGGTGTCCATGCCCATGGTGGCGATTTCGTCCATGAAGAGCGTGCCGCCATTGGCGACTTCAAAGAGGCCTTTTTTGGAGGCGATGGCCGAGGTGAATGCGCC
>PLOI01000148.1 GCA_003142015.1 Acidobacteriaceae bacterium
TTTGAGAACCGCGTGCAGCAGGCGATTTATGTGTCGGCGACGCCGGGTCCTTATGAACTGACGAAATCAGCCGGAGTTGTGGTGGAGCAGGTCATCCGCCCCACCGGACTGGTGGACCCGGAGGTGGAAATTCGCCCCGTCAAGGGCCAGATCGACGATTTGCTCGGGGAGATTCGCGACCGCGCGAAGCGCAACGAACGCGTGCTGGTGACCACGTTGACCAAGCGCATGGCCGAAGATCTGGCCGGCTACTACACCGAGGTGGACGTGCGCTGCCGCTATCTTCACTCCGAAATCGAAACCCTGGAAAGAGTCAAGCTGCTGGCCGGGCTGCGCCGGGGCGAGTTCGACGTGCTGATCGGCATTAATTTATTGCGCGAAGGGCTNNGGCTCGCTGATTCAGACCATGGGCCGCGCCTCGCGCCACCTGGAGGGAAAAGCCATCCTCTATGCCGACCGAATCACCGATTCCATGCGGCGGGCGATGGACGAAACCGACCGGCGGCGCAGGATTCAGCGCGCCTACAACGAGGAGCACGGCATCATCCCGCAATCGATTATCAACAAGATGGATATGGGGTTGGCTGAGATTATGAAGGCCGAATACGGCGAGGTTGCCGAGGAAGAAACTGCCGTGATGCCGGAGTTGGCCACCCAAGCGGAGCTGGATGCGTATATCGGAAAGCTGGAGACGGAGATGCGAGAGGCGGCGCGCAAATTCGAGTTCGAGCGCGCCGCGCGACTGCGGGACTCAATCAAAGAACTGAGGGAGAAGGAGTTCTTGTTCGGGTAGGGAACTGACGCGTCCAAGTCTTTTGTTGCCTTCGAGTTCGACGGATCGGGCGCCCCGATTCGGAGCCCCATCTAAAGTGTGAGCCAAATCACATATAAAACGACTATGATGGATTGAGAATAACTATGTCGGGAGGCTGCTGAGGCATCCGGCCTGCGTGCAAGAATCATTTTGGAGTCTTAATGGCAGCCTTTGGCAGTTTTGCTCTTCTTATTGCGTTGGCGCTGGCCGGTTGGAATCTTCTGGCGGGGGCGCTGGCGCTGCGGTGGTTAGCCGCCGGACAGCCTGCATGGATTCGGATTTCGCCCGAACGGCTGGCCGATACGGCGCGCCGGGCGGGAATGGCAGGGTTTGCGGCCATTTCTGCGGCGGCTTTTGCGCTGGTCTGGTCGGTTTTTGCCAACGATTTTTCCATCACTTACATCATGGAGCACTCGAACCGCGCCCTGCCTGCGGCCTACAAGTTTTCCGCGCTGTGGAGCGGCCAGGAGGGCTCGCTGGTGTTGTGGGCGTGGCTGCTGGCGGCCTACGGTTTCGTTCTACGGCTGACACATAAGACAGATGTCAAGCTATACGCCTACGCCGGCGCAATCCTGGCAGGGGTTCAGTTCTTTTTTCTTTTGGTCCTGAATTTTGCGGCTCCCCCGTTCGCTCTCCTAAAAGGCGCAATCCCCGAGGACGGCAACGGGTTGAATCCGCTGCTCCAGTACCCGGAGATGGTGATTCATCCGCCCATGCTTTACCTGGGTTATGTGGGCTTCTCGGTTCCTTTTGCCTTTGCGCTGGGCGCGTTGATGATGCGTTACCCTGGCGAGAAATGGATCAAAATTACACGCGCCTGGACGATGGTGACGTGGCTGTTTTTGACTTGCGGCGTTTTTTTGGGAATGCACTGGGCTTACGCCGTGCTGGGCTGGGGCGGCTACTGGGGCTGGGACCCGGTGGAGAACGCCAGCCTGATGCCTTGGCTGACCGGAACCGCCTTTCTTCACTCCGTAATGATGCAGGAGAAGAAAGGCATGATGAAGAGCTGGAACGTGTGGCTGATCTTTACCACCTTCCTGCTGACCATGCTGGGGACGATGCTGACGCGCGGCGGGCTGGTGAGCTCCGTTCATGCATTTGCGGAGTCGCCCATCGGCTACTGGTTCATGGTCTTCATGGTGATCGTGCTGGCGGTGTGCATCTTCACTTACATTTTGCAGCGCAGCCACTTGAAGAACGAGCAGCGCGTGGAGTCGCTGGTGAGCCGCGAATCCAGTTTTCTCTTCAATAACCTGGTTCTGCTGGCAGCCTGCTTTGTCATTGTGTGGGGAACGCTTTATCCCATCCTCAGCGAATATATCGAGGGCGCGAAGGTGACGGTGGACGCTGTGTGGTACAACCGCGTGGCCGTGCCCATCGGACTGTTTCTGCTGTTTTTGGCGGGGGTGGGGCCGCTGCTGCCCTGGCGCTCGACGTCATTCAAGAGCATTCGCCGCAACTTTGTGCTGCCGGTGACGGCGCTTTGGGTTACCGTGATTGTCTGCCTGCTTGCTGGCGTGCGGCCATGGCACGACGGCGCGCTCGATAAGGGCCACTTCTACGCGCTGGTGGCCTTTGCGCTGGCCGCGGGCGTAATCACCGCCGTCTTGTCGGAGTTTCTGCGCGGAGCAGGGGTCATCGCCAGGCAGAGCGGGCGAAATTATTTTGCGTCCATGTTCCTGCTGATTCGCCGCAACCCTCGCCGTTATGGCGGCTACTTTGTCCATATTGGCGTGGTGATTGTGGTCATCGGACTGGCCGGCTCGGCTTTCAATCGCAACATCGAGAGCGAGATGGCTCTCCACGACAAGATTTTCATTGGCCCTTACACGCTGGAAAATGTTGGCGCAACGCAGGACTCGAACGACAACTACAGCACCGAATACGCCCAACTGGATGTGTTCCAGGGCGGCAAGAAGCAGTTCCAGATGACGCCGGAGAGGCGGGTTTACCTGGCCAGCGGACAGCCGCAGACCATGGTGGCCATCCACTCGGTTCCCGCGTGGGATTTGTATGTGGTCTATGAGGGCACGAATCCAGACACTGGCCAGCCGATCATCAAGGCATTCCTGAATCCGCTGGTGAGCTGGCTCTGGGCCGGAGTGCTGTTGATGATCTTCGGCACGCTGGTGGCGTTGACGCCCGGCCAGAAGCCGGCCGCGCAGCGAGGAGGCCAACCATGAGCGGCTTTGTTTTCGGTGCTTCCGGTGCTACCGCCCTTTTAATTCTTTGGATTGGCTGGTCGCGTGCGGGTGAATTGGCCTTGGCTGCGGTCAAGGGATTCGATCCGCTGGCTTGGATTGCGCCCCTTGCGGTTCTCGGCGCGGCGCTGCTGGGCACGATTCTGCTGGTGCGGCGGTGGTCCTGCAACAAGACGCAGACCGGGACCGAGGTTTCCGATCCGGCTTTGAATGCGCTCAAGGAAAAGATTCGCCGGGAAACCGAATCCGGCAACGACGGAGGGTTTTGAGCCATGACGGAAACTCAGGGATTTGTTGCCGGGGTGCTTTTGCTGATAGCGGTTTTCGTTTACACCTTCTGGCCGGAGAATTCCTTTGCCAGCCAACGCCAGAAGACGCGGCTGGACTATCTGCTGGAGCGCAAGGACCAGCTCTACGAAAATCTGCGCGATCTGAACTTCGAGTTCAAAGCGGGCAAGTATCCTGAAGAAGACTTCAAGGCCCAGCGCGAGCAGCTTGAAAACGAGACGGCACGGCTGCTGGCCGAGATTGAACATTTGCAGCAGGCATGAGACGAAACGCAGCGCATATCAAGAGGATTTTTTCGAAGATGAAATTGACACAGATTGTTTTTCGCACCGTTGCCCTGAGCCTTTTGTTGACGGGCGTAGTGGCGCAAGCTCAAATCACCGGAACGGTGACCGACAAGACCACAAGCAAGCCCGCCGTGGGCGATACCGTGGTGCTGGTGGACGTGCAAACCGGCATGGGCGAGGTGGCTAAGACAACCACCGACGCCGGCGGACACTACAAGCTAACCAAGCCAGGCCATAGCAATTACCTGGTGCGGGCAATTCATCAGGGCGCACCCTACTTTATTGGCGCTCCAGAGGGCAATGCGCCCGGTGACATCTCCGTCTATGACGTGACCGCGAAGGTTCCCGGGGTTTTCGTGGAGGCGGATGTGCTCGAGTTCGAAGCCGCCAACGGGCAACTGCAGGTGACCGAGCGGTACTTTGTTCACAACCCCAGCCAACCGCCGACCACGCAATGGAGCAAACAATCGTTCCAGATCGTGCTGCCGCAAGAGGCGGTGGTGGAGGGTGCGGGCGCGCAACGGCCGGGCGGACTGCCCACCTCGATTAACCTGGACGCCGACGGCCCCAAAGGCCACTATGCCTTCAACTTTCCCATCCAGCCCGATGACGGTGACAAGAGCACGCTCTTCGAGATCAGCTACCACGTGCCTTACAGTGGCGGCACATTCACTTTCAAGCCGCAGGTGCTGCTGCCCACGCAAAGCATTGGCGTGCTGTTGCCCAAGAGCATGACCTTTTCGTCGAAAACGGGATTGGCCTTCAAATCCGTTCCTCAGGACCCTACCATCCAGACATTCGTGGCCAAGAACGCAGTTCCCGGCAAGGAAGTCGAATTTACCATTTCGGGCACGGGATCGATTCCCCGCGAAGAGCAGGGCGCGCAAGGTGGCCAGCAACCGGAAGCAGGCGCTCCTGGCTCGGGGCCCGGTGGCGGCTTGGGCGCCCCCATCGCCACGCCTGACCCGTTGACGAAGTACAAGTGGTACATCGTGACGCTGGTGATTCTCCTGATGGCAGCCGCGGCGGCTTTTCTGCTGCGCAAGCCGGCCTCGGCGACGGGCTTCGAGGGCGGAACGGTCCAGCCCTTCGCGCCGTCGCCAACGGACAAGAGCGCGGCCCTGCTGAATGCGCTCAAGGATGAGCTTTTTGCAGTGGAAAGCGAGAAGATTGCCGGCACTCTTGCTCCAGCCGAGTACGCAGAGGTGAAAGCGGCGCTGGAGACGGTGTTGCGGCGTGCGTTGAAGAGGAAATAGTCAGGGAACTGGGGATTTCGGGGAATCGCAACCACCGAAAGTGTGGAGGAATAGTTAATTCCCGCAGGCGCGGCAGCCAGAGCCAGTCCAGTCGGCGACGGGAACGTGGTCAGCGCGCGGCGGGATGAGCGCAGACGAACGAGTGCCCGTCTGGCGTATGACGCCAGACGGGCATTGTGTTGATCGTGAACCGCCGCGTGCTTCCGGCGCCGGTATTTGCCTTTAGAACTTGTAGACCAGGCCGAAGGATGCGCGCGAGTTGCGGCGCTCATGCGCCGAGCAATTCGAGGTCGTGGTGCAGGCATTCCCCGACCCGGCAGGATAAACCGGCGCGACAAACGACGAGGCGATGTCGTCGCCCGACATGCGCAGGGCAAAGCGCGGACTCAGCTTGTAGTCGATGCCGACGCCGACCCCGCCCGCAAATGAGATATTAGGCGAGGCATTTACACCGCCGGTGTGTTCTCCGCCAATCAATGCCCGGAAAAACGCATCGTAACGCCTGAAGAGGTTGGCGTGCAGCACCGGCCCGATGAGAAACGCATCCACCGAGGGGGTTAGCGTGCTGTTCTGCACGTCAGGGGTCGAAATGGGGTATCTGTAATAAGCGCCATCGGCAGTAATGCCGAAAAATCTTCCCCAATCGCGGGTCACAGAGACGTTCGGGCCTTGCAATCCATAGCGCGACTGGTTCACCTGGTTGAGGCTGGTATAGCCGTAGCCAGCGAAAACCTCGTACTTCTGCGTAGGCGCAGCCTTCTCAGCGGGCGGCGCTTCGCGATCGTGGATAAGCTGGCTTGTGGCCGCCAGGGGCATGAACGCGGCCGGAACCATGGCCAGAATCGAAAGCAATAACTTCCTCTTCAATTTGGGTCTCTCCTCAGTGCATGGCTTTGTCTACTGTGGCGCTCAGGGCCAAAGCCCTCTGAGCAGCCGTCGTAACCCTGTTGGGCTACCCTCATAGACTATCCTCTTCTAGACTATCCTCTCGGGCCCTGTTCCATGAAGTCCGTGCCCTGGGATTTGCCGGATACCGGCGCAAAATGGCCGCGAATTGGACCCCCAGACGAGGATCGTTCTACCATGGACGCTGCAACCGAACGACACCCAAGGCCCACACCGAACCCCGCGCCACGCCCCGCATAGGGAAAGACCAGAATGATTTCGGCAAAGCAGATCGTCAACCTGCAAGATCGAGAGACCCGCGCCCTGCACCATGCGGCGGCAGAAGCCGCGCAGGCGCAACCGGAGTCTGATTGGCTGGAGGCCGTCCGTCGGCAGCATCGCGCCAACTTCGAACTCTGGCACATCGAGGACGAGGCTCGCGCTCCGGGCGCAACCGACTCTGAACTGGCCGGGGTGAAGCGGCGCGTGGACAGCACCAACCAGCGCCGCAACGACCTGGCCGAGCAACTTGACCACGGCTTGCTTGCCTGGCTGGAACCCAGTGGGCTGCCTAACGGGGCTGCGGAGCTGAACTCCGAATCGCCGGGGCTGATGATCGACCGGCTCTCGATTCTGGCGCTCAAGATCTATCACACGCGCGAAGAGGCCGAGCGCGCGGATGCGCCCCAGGGTCACGCCGAGCGCAATCTGGAGCGGCTGGCCATTCTCGAGGAACAACGCGCAGACCTGGCCGGCTGCCTGGACGATTTGTGGCGCGAAACCCTGGCTGGGACGCGGCGTTTCAAGCTTTATCGTCAACTGAAAATGTACAACGACCCGTCTCTGAATCCGGCCATTTACCGGCAACCCGCCCGGTGAAATCCTGGGGCGGATGAGACGCGACTGGACGCACGCCTTGACGGAAGGCGAGGTTGTGCGTATAAAGAGTGGCTAAGTAGCGCAATCCCCCAGGCGCAGTTTTCTGCGAGCGGCGGTCCGGCCTAACCGCGCCTGAAGGTATGCAGACTCCTGGCAATCCAATGATGCAAGAGGTCCGATCCTTGGCGCACGACCCAAAAAAGAAATCCGTACCGTCAGGCAAACCCGGCGGCCATCCCAGCGCGAGTACGGGACCGGCCTACCAGCACTACCAGGCTGCCGTGCAACTGATACAGCAAGGCAAGTTCGATAGGGCGCTTGCCGCCTTCGAGAAACTTCTTCCCGCCGCGCCGCCCGAGCTGCTGGAACGGTGCAAGATGTACATCAGCACCTGTCAGCGGCAACTGGAGAAGCACAACCTGACTTTCCTGACGCCCGAGGAAAACTACGACTACGCCATCTCGCAGTTGAATACCGGCTACTACGAGGAAGCGCGCGATCAGTTCAATAGCATCCTGGAAGCCCATCCAGAGGCCGACTACGCTCTTTATGGGCTGGCGTTGCTGGACGCCATCACGGGGCGCACTCAAGACTGCCTCAGTAACCTGGGCCAAGCCATCGAACTGAACCCCAGGAACCGGCTCCAGGCCCGTGCGGACAATGACTTTCAGAGCATGGCGGACGACCCGCGGTTTACGGAACTGCTGTATCCCGAGGTACCATAGGGACCAGTGACTTCGCCAACCACTCCGATATTGAGTCCTGAACCATTTCCGCATGCGGTCGCGGCGGGCTCAGCGGCCGGTGGGCTGCGCGTGGTGGCCATCGGCGGCGGCACCGGCCTCTCGATTCTGCTGCGCGGGCTGCGGCGCTATGTAGCCTCTTCCAACCAGATTGCCCCGGACGCGGGCCTTATCGCCGATTTGGCGGCAGTAGTCACAGTGACCGACGACGGGGGATCCAGCGGCCGCCTGCGCAGGGAATTCAACATGCTGCCTCCCGGAGACCTGCGCAACTGCATGGTCGCTCTCAGCGAAGAGGAGGACGTGCTGGCCCGGCTATTCGCCCACCGCTTTCGCGCCGGAGACGCGCTGGAGGGGCACAGCTTCGGCAATCTTTTTGTGGCCGCTCTCACTGAGATTACCGGCGACTTCGGCCACGCCATCCAACTGGCGTCGAAGATTCTGGCCACGCGGGGGCGCATCTACCCTGTGACCACGGCCAACGCCACACTGGTGGCGCGCATGGACGACGGCTCGCTGGTGCGCGGCGAGACCAATATCACCGCCAGCCGCAAGCGCATAGCGGAACTGATGCTCGACCCTCCGGACGCGGCTCCCTTGCCGGAGACGCTGGAGGCAATCGAACGCGCCGACCTGATTACGGTGGGGCCGGGATCGCTGTATACCTCGCTCATTACAAATCTTTTGGTGCAGGGCATGCCTGCGGCGCTGGTCCAGGCGCGTGGCGTGCGCGTTTACATATGCAATCTGATGACCCAGGCCAACGAGAGTCTGGGATTGACCGCCTCCCAGCACATTGAACGGATTTATGAGCACACCCGCGCGCCCATCTTCGACTATGCCCTGGTGAACACCGGGGTCTTTTCTCCGGAGACGCTGGCCCGTTACGCGGCTGAAGGTGCGTCGCCCATTGAGGCCGACATCGAACGAATCGAGGCGCTGGGCGTGCGTTGCATTGCCGGCGACTTCGCCAGCGAAGCGAGCGTGGTTCGACATGCCGCGGGCCGCGTCACCGGCGCCCTGCTGGCGCTGGGCGGCACCGCTCTTGCCGGCCGGGTATGAGTTTTATCTTCCCTGTCGATTGCACGTTGCGATAGAGTGAAGGCGAGCGGCCCCGATCTGGCGCGATTCCCCAGGAGGATCTCATGCACAAGAGTCGAGTTTGGACCGTTGTGGGCTGTTGTCTGTTCGCGGTTGCGATCGCTGCTTTGGCGCAGTCGATCAGAAAGCCGGGCCTTTGGGAGATGACCAGCAACATGACTTGGCAGCAGTCGCCCATGCCCCCGGGCATGACTATGCCGCCGGGCGCTAATTCGCCCTTTGGAGGCGGCCCGCGCACCACGCAGGTCTGCCTTACCCAGGCCATGATCGACAAGTACGGAGCGCCGATGCCGCAGAGCCGCAACGGCGAATGCCAGATCGCCAACGTGGTGCTGAGGGCCACCAGCATGACCGCCGACTGGATATGCACCGGCAGGATGGCGGGCAAAGGAACTTTGGAGTCATCGTGGTCCGATCCCAATCACTCCATCGGCAAAGTGCATTTTATTGGCAATATGCAGATGGGACCGAACTCCAGGACAATCGAGTACACAATCGAATCCTCGTCCGTCTACAAAGGCCCGGACTGCGGCAGCGTAAAGCCCATGGCGAGCAACTAGCGCGGAAGCAAAACCGTGGCAGGTCCGGTTGACCAACGGACCTGCCTGCTCCTGACGCTCAGTCTGTACATTCCTGTATAATTCCGGCGGACGCAAGGAGCATTTATTTTCATGTACAAAAGCAGACCGAGCCGGACGAGGATTATTTTGTCGCAAATTTCCACGTTGATGATTGCCAGCGCCATCTCGCTCGCACCGGGCGCCATGCAAGCCCAGGCCTCTGATGCGGGCTTTGGCCCCGGCAACCCGTTCTACGCGCCCAGCACATTGCCTTTCCATGCGCCGCCCTTCGACAAGATCAAGGATTCTGACTACCAGCCGGCGATCGAGGCCGGCATTGCACAGAAGATTGAGGAGGCGCGCGCCATCGCCGACAATCCCGCGGCGCCGACGTTTGAAAACACCTTTGTAGCGATGGAAAAGAGTGGGCGGTTGATTGACCGCGTGATGGAGGTCTTCAACGGAGTTACCGGTGCGAACATGAATCCCGTGCTGCAAGCGGTCCAGGACACGGAGGCGCCGAAACTGGCCGCAATGCAGGATGCGATCTACCTGAATGCCAAACTGTTTCAGCGCGTCTCGAAAATCTACGAGGAGCGCCATTCGTTGCATCTCGATGCTGAATCGCTGCGCCTGGTGGAATACGAGTACCAGGAATTTGTGCTGGCCGGCGCGCGGCTTTCCGATACTGACAAAGCCGCGCTGAAGAAGCTGAATGAGGAGGAGGCGAATCTTTCCACCGCGTACACTTCGAAACTGCTGGCCGCCGCCAAGGATGCGGCGTTTGTGACCAAGGACAAGCAGGCGCTGGCGGGACTGAGCGCCACGCAAGTGGCCGCCGCCGCGCAAGCCGCAGCGGATCGCAAAGTGGATGGCTGGGTGCTTTCTCTGCAAAACACCACGCAGCAGCCAAGCCTGCAATCGCTCAGCAATCGCGCCACGCGGCAGGCGCTCTTCGAGGACTCGTGGAATCGCGCGGAGCGCGGCGGCACGAACGACACGCGCGACATTATCGCCCGTTTGGCGCAACTGCGCGCGCAGAAGGCCAAATTGCTGGGCTACCCCAACCACGCGGCTTGGAAGCTGGCAGACCAGATGGCCCGCACGCCGGAAGCAGCGCTCAAGTTCATGGACGCGCTGGTGCCCGCGGCAACCGCCAAGGCTCAGGGCGAGGCAAAGGATATTCAGGCGCTCATCGATGCGCAGCATGGCGGATTCTCGCTCGAGCCGTCGGACTGGGACTTTTATTCCGAGCAGGTGCGCAAGGCGAAATATGATCTGGACGAGGCGCAGACCAGGCCCTATTTCGAGTTGAACAACGTGCTGCACAACGGCGTCTTTTACGCTGCGCACGAGCTTTACGGTATTACCTTCAAACAACGCACCGACATCCCGGTCTACAACCCCGACGTACAGGTTTACGAGGTCTTTGACGCCGACGGAAAGCCGCTGGCTTTGTGGTACTGCGACTATTTCAAGCGCGACAACAAGAACGGCGGAGCGTGGATGGACGAATTTGTAGGACAGTCCAAACTGCTGGGCACGCTGCCGGTGGTCTACAACGTGGCCAACTTCACCAAGCCCGCCGCGGGCGAGCCGGCGCTGATCAGCTTTGATGATGTGACGACGATGTTCCACGAGTTTGGCCACGGCCTGCATGGCATGTTCGCCAACACCACATACCCCAGTCTTTCCGGAACCAATGTGCCTCGCGATTTTGTCGAGTTTCCCTCGCAATTCAATGAGCATTGGGCGAGCTATCCGGCGGTCTTCGAGCACTATGCCAAGCACTACAAGACCGGTGCGCCGATGCCCGCGGAACTGGCCGCAAAGATCAAGAAAGCAGCCACCTTCAACCAGGGGTATATGCTGACGGAGTTGCTGGCAGCGGCGGAGCTGGACATGCAGTGGCACACCCTTGCGCCCGATGCGCCGCTCGAGAACCCTGACACCTTTGAAACCGCCGCACTTGCGAAGACGCACCTGTCGCTAAGCACAGTGCCGCCGCGTTACCGCTCCAGCTATTTCCTGCATATCTGGGGCAATGGCTATGACGCCGGCTACTACGCATATCTGTGGTGCGAGATGCTGGACGACGATGCCTTCCAGTGGTTTGAAGATCACGGCGGGCTGACGCGGGCCAATGGCGATCGTTTCCGCCAGATGGTGCTCTCGCGCGGCAACACCGAAGACCTCGCAAAAATGTATGCGGCGTGGATTGGCGCGGAGCCTGAGATTGGCCCCATGCTCAAGGTGCGCGGCCTGGAGCCGGCAACGAAGTTGAAGTAACTACCTCGGCATCAGGAGCCTGAGCCACTTGAGGATTCGGCGCACATATGTGCGCCGAATCCTCAGGCGAAGAGCATCTTCGAGCTTGTTGCCTATTTGCAAAAGATCGAAGAAAGAGTGTTGGAAGTTATTGATCGCGCTGCCGCGTAGAAGCCCCTTTATCACTCTGTGCTTGGACGTATACTCTGCATATCATGAAAAACGAGTCAGCGCTTACGGCAGGCGACGCGGTTCTCTGCGGCCATCTTGTCGTCACATTGCCCGTACTGTTGATTATCGGGCTGATCACCGCGATTGTTTCTTTTCTGATTGGGCCGTCTTCAGGACATGAAGGCGAGTTTGCCATGCGATTACTACATACAGAACGTCTTCCCATCGGTGGCTTCATAGGAGTAATTGTGGGTTGGTTGTGGTGGTCCTTAAGTGTTCCTCTTTGGAGAAAGTGGGCCAGAGTTCATGGTGCAGACGAAGAACAAACGCAGCAACTTGCAGTAAGGACACTTCTCGTCTGGCCGAAGGGATCGTTCTTTGAAAAGACTGAGTTTCACACCCGAAAAGGTACTCGATAATCTGCAAAGAGATGCGTCGTAAAGCCGCCAATTATCAGCCCTCCACGGTTCGCTTCAACTGGCCGCAGGCGGCGTAGATGTCGCGCCCGCGTGGCTTTCGCACATAGGTGGGAATCTTCGCGTCGGCCAAGATGCGGCGGAAGACTTCGACCGCTTCGGGCTTTGGCGTTGTATAGCTGATGCCGGGGCCGGGGTTCCAGGCGATCAGGTTCACCTTGGCGGGCAACCCGGTGCGGCGGATGAGGCGCGCCACTTCGCGGGCGTCCTGGGACCGGTCAGTGACGCCGCCCAGCAAGACATATTCAAACGTGATGCGCTCGCGGGGCCGGAGTTTTACCTGGCGCACAGCGTCCACTACCGCCTGGATGGGCCATTTGCGGTTGATGGGCATGATCTCGCCGCGAATTGTGTCGTTGGGCGCGTTCAGGCTGATGGCCAGCTTGGGGCGAAACTCGGTCGGCTCGGCGGCAAAGCGTTCGATGCTGGGAACGATGCCGGAGGTCGAAACCGTCATGCGCTGCGGACTCAAGCCGACCTCGCGGACGAGCAGGCGCACCGCGGCCATGAAGTTGTCGTAATTCAGGAATGGCTCGCCCATGCCCATGAAGACAAGGTTCACGCGGTCGCGGCCCACCTCGATGCCGTGACGGTCAAAGACCGCCAGTACCTGGCCGGCGATTTCGCCCGCGCTCAAGTTGCGTTGGAAGCCCAGCTTGGCCGTGAGGCAGAACTGGCAGTTGACCGCGCAGCCCACCTGGCTGGAGACGCAGAGGGTGGCGCGATGCCAGCGTTCTTCGAGCCGTGTTTCTTTATCGTGAATGGGAGCGGATTGAGGTTTGCGGTCTCCCACCCTTTCCGCTAAAGGACGCGGAAAGGATGGGGCACCCTGGGTTTGTGGATTGTCCGCATCGCTGCCGTCGCCCGATTCGCCGTCATCGCCCTCGGGCATCCAGACGGTTTCCACGGTTTCTGCCACCCCAGCGACGATGGACCTGTCGCCGGGGACCCCGGTTTCTCCGGCCCCGGCATGGTCATCCCGGCTCCGGCCCTCGACCAGGTAGCGTTCTGTTCCATCTAGGGATTGAAAGAGCTGGACGATCTTTGGCCGGCCCACCACCCAGCCTTCGGCCGCAAACCGATGGCGCAACTGTTTGGGTAATGTGGTGATTTCACTTAATTCTGTAATCCATTGACGATACATGGCTTCCGCCAACTGCTTGCCACGCCAGACAGGCTCGCCCGCCTCCACCATGCAAGCCGCCAGCGCCTCCGCATCCAGGCCGAAAAGGCTTCGTCCCTGCGCAAAGGCTCGGCTTCCGGCTACCTGGCCAGAGGGGTCCAAGCGCACGAGTTGGCTAAAATCTTCGCTCATGGCTGGGGTCAGAATAGAGCATTTCCCCTTTGCGCCGCATTTGTCCTGAAAAGCTGCCCCGTGCCTCCCAA
>PLOI01000039.1 GCA_003142015.1 Acidobacteriaceae bacterium
CCGTCGGCGATGTGCACCCGGTCCACCGTGTAGAACGTCTTGAGAATTTCCTCGTCCGAACGCAGCCCCAGCGCGCGCAGAAAGATCGTCCCTAGAAACTTACGCTTGCGGTCGATGCGCACATAAAGCGTGTTCTTCTGGTCGTACTCGAACTCCACCCACGACCCGCGGTAGGGAATGATCTTGCCCAGAAAATAGGTGTGGTTGTTGGCCGTCTCAAAAAAGACTCCGGGCGACCGGTGCAACTGCGAGACGATCACTCTCTCGGTGCCGTTCACGATGAAGGTGCCGTTGGGCGTCATCAAGGGAATATCGCCGAAAAACACTTCTTGTTCTTTAATGTCGCGAATCGTCTTGTTGCCCGTCTCCGCGTCCTTCTCATAAATCGTCAGCCGCACCGTCACCTTCAACGGCGCCGAGAAGGTCATCCCCCGCTCTTCGCACTCCTGCTGGTCGTACTTCAACTGCAGGCTCACCGGGTCGCCGCACTTGTTGCAGAAGTCGGGCGTGTTCTTGTTGTACGTGCCGCACTTCTGGCACAGCACGTCCCCCGGATGAAACGGATCTGTAATCACCATCGACCCGCAATGCACGCAGGCCGTCCTCAGGTGATGCAGCCCCTTCAAGTGGCCGCACTTGCACTCCCAGTTGCCAATCGAAAAATCCACAAAGTCCAACTGCGAGATGCCGCGGAAGTCCGTAATCGGAAATACCGACACAAACACCGACTGCAAGCCCGCATCGTCGCGCTCGTTTGGCAGTTTGTCCATCTGCAGGAATCGCTCATACGAGCGGCGCTGCACTTCGATCAGGTTGGGAATCTGGGTTGCGGTGGGAATCTTTGAAAAATCGAGTCGGCTGCGAACCGCGCGCTTCTCGTTGGGCATGCTTCACTCCTGAGCCTCGTCGCTCCGGCACTGTGTGCTGGCCGGGCCAGCGCCTGAGTCTCTTCGGCGCCGGCTAATTACGGTAAGTAAGTCAAAAAAAACGGACTGGGCCGCTGCTTCTATCCAGTCCCCGCCCCTGCAAGCCCCCAAAATACAATTTGCAGTCAGGCCGCAAACACACCGGGGAATTCCTCACGGCCTTGCATCTCCCGTGAGAGTTCGGTTAAAAACGCGTAGTGGGCATTGCCGCACATCCGGCAGGTACGCTAAACTGCGCACAATTGAGGAGGCCAGCACAACAACCAAATCTGTTTACAATCCTGGTACGCACTGGGCAGATATTCCCTCAAGTGCTTCAAAACTCAATCTGCCACAGCTCGGAGACACGAAAAGCCCGCGAGGCACAATGCCTCACGAGCGCGGCCCATCGCCTGTGCCCCCATCCGAATTCATTTGCGCTGCTCTCGCCGATCCCAAAGCTCGCTTCTGCCGCTCGCTCGCCAGCCACTCGCAACGTCAACGGTTACTCAGCCCGACTGCCTAAGTAAACCATTGACTCTAAGGCACTTAACTACAACGCGAACCTCGCCGCCAGAGGGCTTGGCTCTGCCCCGGCCAGCGGACGCTCGCGTGCCCATTCACAACTCTCAAGACGCGCCTGCAAAACCGGTACCATCCCTGGAAAAAAGGAATGTGCCGAAAAGACGCACAATGAACATTCTAGCGCGTCCCGGCAAGCCTTGCAAGTGGCTCAGCCCTCGCGGCCGGGCCACTTGACCGAGCTACTTGATTTCAATCGTTGCGATGCCTTCAAACTTCTTCCGGATCGCCTCGGCCTCGTCCTTGGTCGCGCTTTCCTTGATCGCCTTGGGAGCGCCATCGACCAGGTCCTTGGCTTCCTTCAGGCCCAGCGACGTAACCTCGCGCACCGCCTTGATGGTGCTGATCTTGTTCGCGCCGAAGTCCTTTAGAATCACCTGGAACTCCGTCTGCTCCTCGACCGCCGGAGCTGCCGCGCCCGCAGCCGCCGCCGCAACCGGAGCCGCCGCCGCCGCCGAAACCCCAAGCCGCTCTTCCAGCTTCTTCACCAGAGCCGCCGCTTCCAACAGGCTCAGGGCCACAATTTGCTCTTCCAACTGCACCAGATCCGCCATTTTCTTCTCCAATCAGAAACGTTTGAAATTTGTTATTCCCGACCGCAAACCCAAACAGAAAGTTTCCGATGCGCCAGACCCGCGCCCTTTCCGCCTATACCTGCGACCAAATCCCTTGAAAAACTCTACGGGGGCCCCAGGTCCGGATTTTCGGACCTGGGAAACCACGAAACTTTACCGCCTAAGCAGCACTTGCAAACTTTTCCTTTTCCACGCCCTGGCCCAGAACCACCGCCAGATCGTGTCCCGCCGCGTTGATCACCGTCGCCAGCCTCTGTGCCGGCGCGTTGATCAGGAACAGCAGCTTCGAGAACAGCTCTTCCTTGCCCGGCATCGTTGCCAGCGCCTTGACCTCGGCGACTGTCAGCAGCTTGCCGTCCACAATGCCCAGCTTGAACTGGAACTCCGCGTTCTCGCTCGCCCACTTGGCAAAAACCTTGGCTAGCGCCACCGGGTCGCCCGCCGTAAACGCCACAGAGTTCACGCCCCGGAGCCCCTTCAACGCGGCCTCCACCTGCGTGCCCTGGCCGGATACAGCCGCCAGCTTGTTTTTCACCACGCGATACTTGCCGCCCGCCTCGCGAATCACCTTGCGCAACGCAAAGTCCTTGGCTACCGTCAGCTTGGAAAAAGTACCGATAATCGCCGTCGTCGAGCTCTCCAGCTCGCTCGCCAGCAACTTGACTTTCTCCGTCTTCTTCGCCCTTGAAATCGCCATCGTCCTGCTCCCTCAGCCGGTCGCGCCCGCTAGACCCTCAGCCGCTCCATGCTCGAATACTGCTTCTTGAATCCAAGCCCAGGGTGGAAAGGAAGTTAACCGGCGCACCGGCTATTCCCTAATCCCTATTCCCTATTCCCTGTCTTTAATGTTTGCCAGCCGCGTCCGCAACCGCCGAATCCAGCGGCACTCCGGGGCCCATCGTCGAGCTCAGCGTCACGCTCTTGATGTACTTGCCCTTGGCTGCCGACGGCTTGTTGCGCACAATCGCGCCGATGACCGTCGTCGCGTTGTCGATCAGCTTTTGCGGGTCAAAGCTCAGCTTGCCCACCGGCACATGCACCAGGCTGGTCTTGTCGGCGCGAAACTCCACCTTGCCGGCCTTGATCTCTTTTACCGCCGCGGCCACGTCCATCGTCACCGTGCCCGTCTTGGGATTCGGCATCAGGCCTTTGGGGCCCAGAACCTTGCCCAGACGGCCCACCACCTTCATCATGTCCGGCGTGGCGATCAGCGCGTCGAAGGCGGTCCAGTTTTCCTTCTGGATCTTCTCCACCATCTCCTCGCCACCCACAAAGTCCGCGCCCGCCGCCGTCGCTTCCTTCTGGCGGTCGCCTGAGGCAATCACGGCCACGGTCTTGGTCTTGCCCAGCCCATGCGGCAACACAACGGTTCCGCGCACCATCTGGTCCGCGTGGCGCGTGTCCACGCCAAGCCGCATCGTCAAATCGACGGTCTCGTCGAACTTGGCGTACTTCACCTGCTTCAGCAGGCCAACTGCTTCGGGCAGTGCATACAACGGCTTGACCACAGCCGCGCGCGCCTTCGTAATATTTTTGCTGGTTTTTGCCATTCTTCCCTCGTCTCCCACCGTCCCTGCCAGCCCCGCTTTGCGGAGAACCCGGATGCTGGCCGCACGGGCAACGCTTTTTGCGCTCCGCAGCCAACTATCGAACGGGTCCAGAAACCGTGGTGCTTATGACGGCCCAAGGATTTCCCCCGGACACATATTGGAATCATAGCGAAACGGCCATCGAAATGCAAACTAAGGAGGAATCCGTTTCATGCAGCACGCGGCGTGAGCTTGAGTCCCAGCCCCTTCATGACGCCAAGAAATGTCGATAGCCTTGGATCGCCGGTGGGCGAGAGAGCCTTATAGAGCGCCTCGCGGGTGACGCCCGCCTTGCCGGCAAGCTGAGTCATCCCCATTGCGCGCGCCACATCGCCCAGAGCCGCCGCGATCAAGGCCGGATCGCCGTCCTCAAAGGCTGCTTCGAGATACTCCGCAATAGACTCCGAGCTGTCGAGATGCTCGGTAACATCCCAAAGGGTTGTCTTAACGCTCATTCGCCCACTCCTTTGCCAGCTTCTTTGCCTTGGTAATGTCGGTTGATTGCGTCTTCTTGCTGCCTCCGGCGAGCAGGAGCACCAGCAAGCTGCCCCGCCGTTGAAGATAGACCCGGTAACCCGGCCCATAGTCAATCCGCAGTTCACTGACGCCATCGCCGACGCTCTTTACGTCCCCAAAGTTGCCCAGCGACAGGCGGCGGATACGGACCAAAATGCGAAATCGCGCCTTGTTGTCGCGCAATTGGCGAATCCAACTTGAAAAGATTTCGGTCTGACGAACCTCGATCACCTGTAAACTATAGTTCACATTGTCGATTTATTCAAGTGCCGGCTTCTCCAGGTCCCGATTCTGAGATCTTGGAATCAGCGCCATAGGCCTGCCGCTCCGCGCATAAATCCACAGATAGAACACGCCCACAGCCAGCAAAATGAGCGGGACAGGAAACATCTGCACGGCCATCAGTATCGTCCCGGTCAGCGCCGTCGCGGGAAGATGCAATTTACTGGCGACGCCAAAGAAAATTGCCCACGGAATATCCCCCGTCAGCACAAGCCCCGCAGTGGTCACCGCGAGCGCCAGCCGCCCGATGCGGCCCCCTTCGGCCCACAGCATGGCGCAGGCCGGAACCGTGAGCAGCAGGAGCCTCGCGTCCACTTGCCGATGATAGACGGGCAGCATGGAAAGAGCCGTAATGGCTGCCAGCGCCAGCCATGCTCTCCTGGTCGAGGGACGAGATCGCAACGTAATGAAGCCCCACGCAAGCACTAACGGCGCGCATATCAGATAGCTGACCAGATTGTAGAAGCGCGGGTCGTCCCACAAGACGCTGATGGCTGTTTGCAGGCTGACCAGCATATCCAGGCCGTGGCCGCCCGTTGAAGCAGGCCCTGGGTCGTTGACGCCGCCGTGAACCGAAAACGCCGCTACATTGGAGTGCCATTCCTGCATCCACTGCGGCGCCACATGCCCCACCCACAGAACCGCCAACAAACTAATCGCAGTCGTCACCGCCAGGGTTTGCAGTGCGCGTTTGCGGAAAACTCCCGGCGCCAGCAGAAAATAGAGCCAGACCAGGCCCGCATCATGCGGCTTGAGCGTCAGGCTGACCGCGAGGCACGCGATGCCAACCGGCACAAACCTCTCGCGAAGAAAGCACCAGACGGCCACCACGCAAAGGCTGATCGCAATTCCGGCCGCATTGCCCGTAATCAGAAGCGATTCGCTGTTGGCGAGAAGAAAGCCAATCAGAACGCCGGAAACAATCGGCGCGTAATTGGCCCCGAGATTCCATATTAGAAGCGAAGCCAGGACGAAACTCCCCGCGGTGAGCGCTATCCAAAGTATGTGTACAGGCCCCCACGGCAGCATCGCGAAGGGAGCCATGAAGAACAATGCGCTGGGTGGGTATACGTTCTCGGTCGCAATCTGGCCGGTCTTCGCGCTATCCAATGGGCGGTTTCCCCCCTCCGCTTCATAGATGCGCCGCACCTCGCTTTCCATGTAGGGGTCATGCTGTTGAATCAGGCATCGTGAGGGATAGTACAGGGCCTTGAAATCTGCCAGCGGCGCAGGCGCGGACCGCTCCAGGGCGACCCCCAGCAACAGAAACGCCACGCTCCCCAGCAGCACCAGATACAGGCCATCGAGCCGCGCCTTTGTCATGGTCCGCCTCTCTTTTTATCAGAAACGGTGCGAAATCTCGGAATAGTACTGCGGAGTGATCTTTCTTCCGTTTGCACTGAAGCGCGGAATGTGAACGATGCCCCATTTGTGCGCTACGAAGCCGGCCGTGGTGCTGAGGACGCCGAACCCGTACTTCACACTGCGCCTGAAGTTGATGGAGGAGGCTTCCTGGAAGTATTTGGTGGGGCAGGAGATCTCTCCAATGCGGAAGTTGAACATTACGGCCTGTGCGATCATCTGGTTGTCGAAGACGAAATCGTCGGAGTTTTCCAGCAGCGGAAGAGTTTCGAGCAATTCCCGTGAGAAGGCCCGGAATCCTGTGTGGTACTCCGACAGCTTTACGCCCAGAAACAGATTCTGGATGGCCGTGAGGAAGCGGTTGGCGACGTACTTATAGAGCGGCATTCCGCCTTTCAACGCTCCCGCTCCAAGAATCCGCGAACCCAGAACCATGTCATAAACGCCGCTGGCCACCATGCCCGCCATGGCCGGGACCAGGGACGGCGTGTACTGGTAATCTGGATGGACCATCACCACGATGTCAGCGCCCGCGGCAAGGGCCTCGCGGTAGCAGGTTTGCTGGTTGCGTCCATAGCCGTAGTTGGCGTCGTGAACAAAAGTTTCTACGCCGAGACTCCGTGAGAGAGCCGCGGTCTGGTCCTTGCTGGAGTCATCCACAAGAATCTTGATGTCAACCAAATCGGACAGTGCCCGCACCGTCTGTTCTAATGTCTTCTCCGCGTTGTACGCCGGCATGACAACCACAATGCGCTTTCCGTTAATCATGGGCCTACCTACTGAGTGCATTCTATTTCAATTTTTGCGTTTGAGCCCGCGGTCCATTGATTGCCAAGCGGAGGGTGCCCGTTCAGGCATGGCGCAAGCGGAAAGTCTTGCCGGTTTCTCGTCAGGCTGCACCGATCAGACCCTCCGATTGATTTGACCTTCTCCCATTATCTGGGCTGGTGCGTCGCACATACATCCGCAGATAAAAAATGCCCATCACCAGCAGGATAAGCGGGGCTGGAAAGACCTGCACGGCTGTCAGTATCTGCCCGGTCAGCACCGTCGCGGGAAGGTGCAGTTTGCTGATGAAACCAAAGAAAATTGCCCACGGAAGATCTCCGGTCAAAACGAACCCTGTGGCATTCACCACGAGTGCAAACCAACCAATCAAGCCGCCCTCGGCCCAAAGCATGGCGCAAGCGGGAACCGTCAGCAACAGGAGCTTGGTGTCCATTTGTCGGTGATAGACCGGCAGCATGGTAAGAGCCGCGATTGCTGCGAGCGCCAGCCAGGCTCTCTTTTGCGAGGGGAGGGATCGCAGAGTGACGAATGCCAACAGGAGCAGGAGTGGAGCAAACAAAAGATAGCTGACCGGATTGTAGAAGCGCGGATCGTCCCGGAAGACGCTGAGGACCGCCTGCAAGCTGACCAGCATACCCAGACCGTGGCCGCCCGACGAAGCAGGTCCAGGGTCGGCCATGCCGCCGTGTGCTGAATACGCCGCGATATTGGAGTGCAGTTCCCGCACCCAGTTCGGAGCGACATGCCAAACCCACAGGATTGCCGGAAGACTCAGGGCGACCGTCGCGAGGAGAGTTTGCAGGGCGCGCTTGCGGTAAACTCCGCCCGCCAATAGGAAATAGAGCCAGACCAGGCACGCATCTTGCGGCTTGACTGCGAGGCTAATGGCAAGGCAAAGTATGCCGGCCGGGACAAACCTTTCGCGAAGAAAGCACCAGACAGCCACCACGCAAAGGCTGATCGCAATTCCGGCCGCATTGCCAGTAATAACGAGCAATTCGCTGTTGGCAAGAAGAAAGCCAATCAGGACACCAGAGACAATTGGCGCGTAATTTGCTCCGAGATTCCAAATCAGAAACGAGGCAAAGACAAGGCTTCCAATGGTAAGCGCCATCCACAGCAGGTGCGCAGGCCCCCACGGCAGCATCGCGAAGGGAACAGTGAAAGAAAATGCGGTTGGCGGGTATGGATTTTGCGTTGCAACCAGGCGAATTTTCGTGTTATCCAGCGGGTTGTCCCCACCCTCTGCTTGATAGGTGCGCAGTACCTCACTTCCTTTGTACGGGTCGCCATGTTGAATCAGGCATCGCGCGGGGTAGTAAAGTCCTCTGAAATCTACCAACGGGACAGGAGCGGCCTGCTCCAGTGCGATCCCCAGCAAAAGAAACACCATGCTCCCCAGCAGCACCGGATACAAACCATCGAGCCGCGCCTTTGTCATCTTGAGCCTCTCTGCGCCAAGGACAGCGCGCAAACTCGGAATCATACTCCCGCCGCCTCTTCCGGCGCCTGCCGGAAATCAAGCAGAACCTGTGCAATCAGTCTCTCTCCGGGCCTTCCACACTCCGCTCGGCCCCCTGCGCCACCCCTTTCAATGTACAGCAAGGCAAACAATCAAAAGCCCTCCGCCATCCCTTGTGATAAGCTGAAAAACCTACCACTTCGAGGCTCGTTTCGTGATTCCTACTTCCGCTTCCGCGCCGCACAGCAAACCGTCAGGCGCGCCTCTGCACACCATCGACCTGATCCGCAAAAAGCGCGACGGCGGCACACTGGACGGCCGCGAGATCGGCTTCCTCGTCTCCGGCGCGGCAGACGGCTCCATTCCGCTTGAACAGCTCGCCGCCTGGCTGATGGCCGCCTGGCTGCGCGGGCTCATCCTCGACGAGACGCGCGCGCTGACCCTGGCCACGCGCGACTCCGGAGAAAAGTTCTCGCCCGCCCGGCTGGGCAAGACCGCCGTCGACAAGCACTCCACCGGCGGCGTAGGCGACAAGACCAGCTTCCTCGTCGCGCCACTGGCCGCGGCCTGTGGCGTGGCTGTGCCCATGATCAGCGGACGCGCCCTCGGCCACACCGGCGGAACACTTGATAAGCTCGAAGCCATTCCCGGCTTCCGCACCGCCCTCACGCTCGATGAATTTGAGGCCGTCCTGATGAAGTGCGGCGCCTCCATCGTCAGCCAGACCCCGACGCTGGTTCCCGCCGACCGCGTCCTCTATGCCCTGCGGGACCGCACCGGAACCGTCGAAAGCCCCGGCCTCATCTGCGCCTCCATCCTCGGCAAAAAGCTGGCTGCGGGCCTGGACGCTCTTGTCCTCGACGTAAAAACCGGCTCCGGCGCATTCCTGCGCAAGCCGGAGGATTCGGAGTATCTTGCCGCCCTGTTGGTCTCCACCGCCGAGACCGCCGGAACCCGCGCCGTAGCCCTGCTCACCGACATGAGCCAGCCGCTGGGACACGCCGCCGGCAATTGGATTGAACTGGCGGAGTCGGTCGATCTGTTGCGCGGCAAACGCGCGCCGCAAAGCGAAGACCTGCGCGAGCTTTCGCTCATTCTGGCCGGATGGATGATCCATCTCGGCGGCCAGGCCGCCACGCCGGAACTTGGCTACGCCCGCGCCGAAGCTGCCCTCTCCGACGGCTCGGCGCTCGGTACATTTTTCGCCATGATCGAAGCTCAGGGCGGCGACACAAGGGCCTTCAGCGATCCCAACTTTCATAAACCCGGTGCAACCCAGGTTGTCCCGGCCTGGGAAAGCGGCTTCATTTCCACGATGGACACCACCGCTCTCGGATGGGCCGTCCAGCGCACCGGCGCGGGGCGCGAAAAGGCCGGTGAGCCGGTCGATCCCCACGCCGGAATCGACTTCCATGCCCGCCGTGGCGCACGCATCGAGAAAGGCCAGCCCATCGCCACCATTTATGCCACCACCCCCGCGCTCCTGGCCGAGCCGGCGGCAATTCTCGAACAGGCCATTCACATCTCCAGGACTCCGCCGCAGGAAGTACCATTGGTCAGTCGCATCTTCACCCGCGAAATAGCGGAAGCTCACCTGCGCAAAGCTGTAAGTCGGTAGGGAACAGGAAATGGGGACCAGGGAATAGAGAATGCGTTGAACTGGACAGGTTTTTCTGTTCCCCATTCCCTGTTCTTCAAGGAGCATCGCTTTGGATCGATTTACTGGAATATTGGGAATTCTGGCCGTGTTGCTGGCGGCCTATTTAGGCTCAACCGACCGCAAACATATCCGCTGGCGCACCGTCGCCTGGGGACTGAGTCTGCAATTGGTCTTTGCCTTTTTCGTGCTGCGCTTCAACTACGGACAACAGTTCATGGCCTGGGCCGGGGACGTGGTGAAATCCATGCTCGCCTCCACCTATGCCGGCACCAAAGTCCTCTTCGGCACTACTCTGGGCCTGCCCAATGGTTCGCTGGGCTCCATCTTCGCCTTCCAGGTTCTGCCCACCATCATCTTTATCTCCGCCTTTTTCGCCGTGCTCTACCACATAGGCGTCATGCAGGTCATCATCCGCGCCATGGCCTGGGTCATGCTCAAGACCATGCGCATCTCCGGCGCGGAGAGCATGAACGTGGCCGCCTCCATCTTCATGGGCCAGACCGAAGCCCCGCTCACCATCCGGCCGTTCCTCTCCAAAGCCACGCGCAGCGAACTGATGGTCATCATGACCAGCGGCATGGCCCACGTCTCGGGTGGCATCATGGCCATGTACATCGCCCAGGGAGTCGAGCCAAGGCATCTGCTGGCCGCCGTCATCATGACCTCGCCCGGCACCATCCTTGTCGCCAAAATGCTCGTCCCGGAAACCGAAGTTCCAGCCACCGAAGGCAAGGTTGTCATCCCCAAGGACGAGTTGCATAAGGATGAAAACTTCATCGGCGCCATCGCCCGCGGCACCATCGACGGCGGCAAGCTGGCCATGAACGTGGCCATCATGCTCATCAGTTTCCTCGCCCTAGTAGCCCTGCTCGACAGCATGCTGCTCTGGACGCACGGGCTGGCTTACATGCACTGGGTTCCCGGCTCGCTCGGCCAGATTCTTGGCTTCTTCTTTGCTCCCGTTGCCTGGCTCATCGGCGTTCCCTGGCACGACTGCGGCGCCATTGGAAATTTATTGGGCACGCGCATGGCGCTCAACGAAGTCATCGCCTATATCCAGTTGGGCGCGCAAAGAGCCGTACTCGCGCCGCGCTCCTTCACCATCGCCACCTTTGCGTTATGCGGCTTCGCCAATCTCGGCTCCATCGGAATGCAAATCGGCGGCATCGGCGCACTGGTTCCCGAGCGCCGCAACGACCTAGCCAAGCTAGGCGTCCGCGCCATGTTAGCCGGCACCATGGCCAACTTGATTTCAGCTTCAATTGCCGGGATGTTTTTGGGGTAGGAAATTCTGAGTTATACCAAGAATGCCCCGTGCCCCATCCTTTTCGCGTTCTTGGCGAATAGGGTGGGAGACCACCCATCTCAATTCCCCGCTCTCACCCGCTTCACCCGATAAAGAATCGTCAGCCCCGTCACGCTTCCGCACGTCATCAAACTTGCCGCCATTCCCAAAATCAGCGAGAGATCGTTCAGATAAACCCCATGCACAATCCCCACCACCTGTAGCACGCTGAACCCTCCAAAGGTAATCAGCGAAATCCCCACATCGCTCTTCTTCCGCCAGAGTGCCAAGACCTGCGGCACAAAGAGCAGCGCATTGCACCCCAACCCCAGCCCGAAAATCACCGCGACAATCTCCTTCATCTCCATCCCCCACGCACCCGATTCGCTTTCCTTTCCATCCTCTCATTCAAGAGCAGCCAGCCCTCGCTCCGCGCCTGTAGAATGTGCAAAGCGCATTGTCAGACAGGCATGAAATGACCTACTACGATCAAGTCTCTGAAGCAGCAGCGTTTTTGCGAAGCAAACTGGGCTCGCTCAACCCTAGCGTCGCAATTGTCCTCGGCTCCGGACTGGGCGCCGTGGCCGACGCGGTCGCCAGCCCGGTCGTCGTGCCCTGCGCTCAGATTCCGCATTTTCCGCAATCCACTGTCGAGGGCCACTCGGGCCGGTTTGTCGCCGGTCTCATGGGTGGCGCGCCGGTCGTCGTCCTGCAGGGCCGTGTGCATTTCTACGAAGGCTACACGCCCCAGCAGGTCACCTTTCCCATGCGCGTACTGGGCGCGCTCGGCTTGCAATCGGTCATCCTCACCAATGCCGCCGGAGGCATTCAGGAGGGCTACCGCGTAGGTCAGCTTGTGGCGCTCAGCGACCACATCAACCTCATGGGCTGGAACCCGCTCATCGGGCCAAACGAGCCGCGCTTCGCCGCCCGCCCCGACACTGGCCTTCGCTTTACAGACATGACCGAGGCCTACTCCAAGGCGCTCCGCGCTCTGGCGAAAGAAGCGGCAGTTGAAGAGGGATTCGATCTTGCCGAGGGAGTCTATCTCGCCGTCAGCGGACCCAGCTACGAAACCCCCGCCGAGATTCGCGCCTTCCGCTCGCTGGGCGCAACGCTGGTCGGCATGTCCACCGTCCCTGAAACCATCGTCGCCTGCCACATGGGTCTCGAAGTGCTGGCCATCAGTTGCGTCACCAACCTGGCCGCGGGGATGGGCGCTACGCCGCTCAGCCATCAGGAGGTCTTCGAGACCGGCCACCAAGTCGAGCACCGGCTGGCCCGGCTGCTTGAGCGGCTTGTACCCGGAATCGCGGCAATGATGGAGCCGAATCAGTGAGCCAGGCAGACGCTAGACAGGCCGCGCCGCATACGCCAGATGAGCGCAGCGCGCGCCTTCCCTTTCCGCCCGTAGTGCTGGGAATTGCCGGCTGTTCGGGCTCGGGCAAAACCACCCTGGCCTGCGAACTGGCGCGGGCGCTCAATGGCATCCACTTCCATCTGGACAGCTACTACCGCGACCTCTCGCACATGCCGCTGGCCGAGCGCGCCACCGAGAATTTCGACGACCCTGCCATCATCGAGAGCCCTCTGCTGGCCGCGCACATTGCAGCCCTGGCCAGGGGCGAAGCCATCGAGCGGCCGCTCTACGACTTTGCCACATTTTGCCGCATTCCCGGCCAAACTGAGACCGTCCGCTCCGGCCGCTTCCTGATCGTCGAAGGAATCTTTTCGCTCTATTATCCCGAACTGTTACCGCTCTACCATCTGCGCGTCTTTGTGGACACGCCAGACGAGCTCTGCTTCGAGCGGCGACTCAAGCGCGACATCGAGCAGCGCGGGCGCACACCAGAGTCGGTTCGACGCCAGTACGAAGCCACCGTCAGGCCGGCCTGTCTCGCCTTTATCCGCCCCTCGGCCTCGAACGCCGATCTCATCGTGGACGGAACCGCCGCGCTCGACTGGAAGGTCGAGCAGATTATGGCCCAGTTGAACTCCCGCGGCCTGTTGAGCTTCCCCGATTAGACATTCTTTCCCCGCCTGCTCGCGTGCGTTTCACACGGTTCCGTGAGAAACTATCTCCTCACCTCTGTGTTCCTATGAGCAGACGAGTATGATGACGAAATTCATCGAAGCGGCGAAAAGCAAGATGGCCATATGGCTGCGGCAGGGCGTCTCGCCCCGGCGGCTGGCGCTCACGCTCGCCCTCGGGTTCGCCATCGGCTGCATTCCCGTGGTCGGCGTCACCAGCTTCGTGTGCTTCGCCGTAGCGGTCGCCCTGCGGCTCAACCTGCCCGCCATTCAGGCGGCAAACTGGGTCGCCATGCCCATGCAAGTGGCTCTGATTCTGCCCTTTGTACGCCTTGGAAGACGGCTCATTGGCTTTGGCTCCAGCCAGCCTTTTGACGCCGGGGCCTTGCTGCACAGCTCTCCCTCTGTCATCATTTCGCGGATGGGTAGCCTCACCGGCCAGGCGATGCTGGCATGGCTGGTAATCGCCATTCCGGCGGTGGCGCTGACAACCCTGATACTGACCAAGGTGCTGCGCCACATTCCGGCAGTGGCCGCGGCCGAGCTCGGCGGCTGAGCCAACCCTATTTTTGCGCGTAAGGGTCGGGCACCGGTTTCGCGCTTTCCAGCCAGGCGGTGTAGATCATATCGCGCAACATGCTCGCTCCCGCTCCCAGCCGCTCGGCGGTAAACTGCCGCGATTCAGGCGTCCCCGCGCCAATAAACCCGCCCACCTTGTCCAGTTGATAGACCTTTTCTACGTAGGTCTTCGTGTTGCGCAGGTAGGCTACATACGCGTCGAACATATCGCCGTCGATGGCCTTCACCGGCGTCATCGTCGCCCGCACATCTGCCTCGTGCATGTTGGCTTCCACAAACGGCCCCTCAAACTGCCAGTGAATCTGGTGACCCGTGTTGTAGCCGTTGGGATTCGGCCCCACCCAGCCGTTGAATTGAATGGTGACATGAAGAGGCTGCGAACCGTCGCCCACATAGTGGCCGAGCCATCCGGCATAAAAAATGATCACCTGCTCTACCGGGCGAGTATCCAGCTTGGCTGCCGAGAGCTTGCGATACTCGCGCATGGACGACTTCAGCCGCTCCCAGACCTCATCGGTCTCCCAGGGCTGGAGGCCAATCTTCTCCGGCCGCTGCCCGGCGGCAAAGACCTTGGCTTCGAAATCAAGACGGCGATGCGGCAAGGGGCCCAGCGCGTCGGCCAACTCCATGTCGATGAAGTGTTCAGGAGCCTGCGCAGCTACCAACTCCGGCTCGGCCGGCGAGCGCCAGCGGTCCGGCTCGGGACCAAGGTACTCGATCTCGGCGATCGCATCCGGTGAGCGCAAAAACGCCGGCACATCAGCCGGCAGCGAGCTCGCCGCCAGCTTGTTAACCAGCTTATGGCCGCCATTGCCCCACGCATGGGCCGCAGGAGGTTGAGCAAGAAAGCATACCAGCCCGGCCACGGCCAGGGCTGACAGAAATGGACGATGTGTTCCCGATAGAAAGCGCATTGAGCCAGTATACTGCCGCCCTACCGAGCCGGTTTCAGTACCTGTAACCGCGATTGGGATCGTAGTCAAACTTCACCAACCCATCCCGATAATCAATGTGGATGGTCAGCTGATCCAGCGTGTTTGCCCCCAGGAATCCCGATATCTCCATCCCCGCGTCTTTTGATATCCGTGAAGTGTCAATGGAAACGACGCTCTGCACCTTATGAGATATATGCGCAAAAGTAAAAGTCACTTCGTCTGCGGCGTAAACATTCTCCACCTTCCCGTTGATCCCTTTCACATTGAACCCAAAGGAGGAGCGGACCTTGGTCACCTCCCTGGCAGCTTCCGGAGAGATGGTCGTCGCCATCGCGCCTGTATCCAGTACGAATAGCCTGACCTTCTGGCCATTGAGCGCCGCGGGCAGCATCAGCAGGTGGCCAACGCGATAGACGGGCGTGTAGCTCTTCATCTCCGGTGCGACATAGCGGTCATAGAGACCATGAGCGCTCGTTTTTTGAACCGCGGCATTTTGCGCTGGAGCCGGCGCGACCGTATCGTCCCGGTCCTCGTCGCTCGTTTTCAGCGAGGGCGCTGCAACGGCCGCTTCTCCCGGCCGCGGCGGCAGTGGGCCGAGCAGCAGCTTGCGCATGGGGTAGTCCAGCGTCACCAGAAAATGCGAAAACACATCCATCCCGATAAGGCCGTCGACTTCATCCAGTCCGCTCTTGCTGTCGAGTACACGCACCGTGCAATCCTGGAACTCAAGATTCCCGATGCGGATGGAATCGGCATACGCGGTATAGCCGAGCTTGTCAGCCTGATCGCCCACGCCTGTCATCTGCGTTTGTGAAAAGGACTTCAGGTGCGCATGCTCAGCCGCGGAATGAGAAACCACCAACCCGTCAGCGCCTGTATCAATCTCCAGCCGGGCACTGCGCCCGTTCAGCTTCGCCTCCAGCCCGAATGCGGCAATATGCCTCGGATCACGCATGAACACCGCAAATGGAATCTCTGTAGACGCCGCCGGCGAGACCAGATGGCAGGCTTTGTGCGGCTCGGCCGCCATCTTCTTCAGGTTCGCCAGGTACAACCGCCAACGAAACAGGTCTTCCTCGTCGTCGCCCCTTGGAGCCGCCAGGTATGCCTCTGTCTCGGCAATCCTCTCCTGCAAAGTAAGTGTGTGAATCCACTCCCTGCGAATCTCCGGATCCTCGGGATCAAGCTGATGCGCAACCTCCAGTTCCTTGCGACTGGTAGCGAAGAGCGAATTGATGTGATCCAGATCAGCCAGCAGCAGGTGGGTTCGCGGATTGCAAGGATCAAGCCTGGCGGACTCCACTGCGGTTTGAGCGGCAATCCATGGCATTCCTTGGCGAAGCTCGACCTCGCCGCGCAGCGTAATCAATGCCGCCGAATTAGGATCAATCGCCAGCGACGCCTTCACCGCATCCACGGCTTCCTGCAACTTCTGCTGATGCAGCAGCGCATGAACCAGCCCCATGGTCAGTTCCGCGTCGCCCGGATGGCTGCGTAACCCGCCCCGGTAAAGCACGGCGGCCTGCTCATATTCGGCCCCGAGCAGCGCCATGTCGGCCAGGCTGGGCGCGGGATGCTTCACCACGCTGCAACTGACCGCAAACAAACTCTTCCCCGGTAGGCACAGAACGGCACTCAACAGCATATTCCGCAAAATCGCTCTCGCCAATGAAACTCGCCCCGCCATTCCAACTCCATTTTCCCTACGGTCAAAAGCTTACCATCGACTCGCCGGGCGCCGGGTTTCTCCGTCTTTGAGAGCCAGGATTCAACGTCCACCTCCACGGAGCCGCCCGCAAATGCTCTAAACTCAAACCGTGGGCTTTTCAGATTTTCTCGGCAATTCGGCAACGGTGACCCATCTCCGCGAGAGCATCGCCGTCGATCGCTTTCCCCAGTCCCTCATCCTGGCCGGATCGCGCGGCGCGGGCAAGTACACCCTCGCTCTGATGCTGGCCAAAGCCGTCAACTGCCTCCATCCAATCGAATCCGACGGCTTGCCCGACTTCTGCGGCACGTGTTCGAACTGCACTCGCATCAACGACTCCGCTGACCTTGAAGCCCGCGTAACCGAGGCCGTCGCCGCCCGCGAGGAGATGCGCGACACAGACAAGCGCGAAACCCGCATCCTCATCCAGACCCACCCCGACGTGCTCATCGTCCCGCCCGACCCGCCGCAGTTGCTCATCAAGCTCGGCCAGGTACGCCAGGCCATTCACGTGGCCTACTACCGCCCGCCGGTCGAGGCGAAGCGCACCTTTACCATCTTCACCTCCTCGGCCTTCATGAAAGAGGCGGCTAACTCCCTGCTCAAGCTCCTCGAAGAGCCGCCCGTGCACACCTCGCTCATCCTGCTCACGGAAAACCCGCAAGAACTGCTGCCCACCATCCGCTCCCGCGCAGTGGTTCACCGCCTCGGCGCCATTCCCTCTTCCGATCTGGAATCCCTGCTCGCCCGGCATCGCCCTCTGCTCAAACCCTCCGACCGCGCGCTCGCCGCGCGCCTCGCCGAAGGAGCCGTAGGCCGCGCTCTCACCATCGACCTCGGCGTTTACCTCACCAGCCGCCAGGACGCCCTCATCCTGCTTCGCACAGCCCTGCGGGAGCCAGACTACTCGGCGCTTTTCCACGCCACCGAGAGCTACCGCGCCGGCGCCGACGGCCAGGAGAAGACCATCAACCTGCTCCGCGCCCTGGGCAGCCTCATCGAAGACCTGCTTCTCATCGTGGCCGGAACGCCTCAACTCATCCGCAATCTGGACATCGAAGCCGAACTCACTCGCCTGGCGCAGGACGTAAGTGTAGACTGGATTGACTCCGCCGCCCACGCCCTCACCCAGGTCGAACAGGGCATGAGACGCAACTTGCTCCGTTCCATCTCGCTCGACGCCATGGCCCTCAGCCTCGACCGCAACTAGCCAACGCCTTCCCCCGGAGGACTTCAGTTTATGACCACCAAACTCACTCAGTCCCGCACCCAGGCGTACCTTCGCAACCGGCCGGTCACCATCGCTCCCTTCCGTCTGCCCGCCTTTGGCTACGGCCAGAATCACGAGCAGGACCCTCCCCAGCAACAAGCCGAGCTCTTCTATTTGCAAAAACAGATTCAGGCGCAGACCCCCATGGTCCTCGTCCTCGAAGACGGGGAACTGATCGAAGGCTGCATCGAGTGGTACGACCGCAACGCCCTCAAGCTCCGCGGCCGCCAGAAGACCCTCGTCTACAAATCCGCTATCAAATATATGTACAAGGTCGGCGACCAAGGCCGATAAGCCTTCAGAAAATAGGGAATAGGGAATAGGGAAAGGCTTTAAGAGCAGACCAAGCTCCGTGCCCCATCCTTTCCGCTGACCGGGGCCCCCACGGACAGGTCTTCGTCCGTGGGGTGGTGTTCTGCGGAAAGGGTGGGAAAGCACAGACCTGGGAATCCCGCTGCCTTGCTGACTCGCTGACCGGCTACTCCCTAGTCCCTGTTCCCTGTTCCCTATTCCCGGCTTTTTCCAGCCGGTCGCGGATGGCCGCGCCAATTCCCTCGACCGGCGGCAGCGGGCACAAAATCACCGTGCAGCCCTCGCCGTCCAGCGCCCGCAGCCCCGCATACAGCCCCCGCGCCATCTCCTCCGGAGCCGCCCACCGCCCCCATTCGACCACCGCCGCCGCACCAGCCGGCGCGGCGACCTCAGCCGGCANNACCAGCCGCGCCCTGGGCGCATAATGCCGTAGCCCCACTCCCGGCGAAGGCATCGCCGCCCGCGGCTGCGCTTGCAGCACCCCATCGCCGCGAAAGCTCTCCACCGCCCCGGCAGTCTCTCGAATCTGGACACTCGTCACCGCTCCCGGCCGGTAAATCACCATCGGGATCTGGCAAGGGTCCAGCACCGTGGACTCGACCCCGTGTTCGGTTGGCCCCGCATCCAGCACCGCGTCTATGCGTCCATCCAGGTCCGCGAGTACATGTGCAGCCGTCGTCGGACTCGTGTGCCCAAAAAGATTCGCGCTGGGCGCGGCCACCGGAATCCCGGCCCGCCGAATCAACTCCAGCGCCACCGGATGCGCCGGCATCCGCACCCCCACCAGAGGCCGCCCCGCCGTCACCGCGTCCGGCACGGCCGCTGTCCGCGGCAGCAGCAGCGTCAGCGGCCCCGGCCAGAAGGCCTTCATCAGCTTGCGCGCCGCCTCGGGAACATCCCGCACCAACCCCTCTAGCATGGCCGCTCCGCCATCAGCCCCGGCCACATGCACAATCACCGGATCCCACGAAGGACGCTCTTTGGCTTTGAAAATCCGCTCCACAGCCGCCGCGTCCAGCGCATTCGCGCCCAATCCGTACACCGTCTCTGTTGGCAGCGCCACCAATCCCCCGGCGCGCATAATCTGCGCCGCCTGCTCTAGGGCCCTCTCGGCCTCGGAACTCTCCAGGTTTGCTGGGTCCACCACCAATCGCAATGTCTTCATCTCTTTCATTGTCGCCTCTTCCAGCTCCACAAATGCCCCGTGCCCCATCCTTTCGCCTTTTTTCTGGCGAATCGGGGTCCCCAACGACAGGTCTTCGTCGTTGGGGTGATCAAGGGTGGGATACAAACGCGGGGAAGTAGCTTGGTCGGCGCTCGGTCCGCCCCCTGCCGTATACTCACTGCTGACTATGCCCGTCGAAACCGAGATCAAATTCCGCCTCGACACTCTCGCCGACGTTGCTGGCCTCATCCAGCGCCTCCAGGCCGCCGACTTCCGCCTGCAAACTCCACGCACCTTCGAGAGCAATGTTCTCTACGACACGCCCGACCGCCAGATGCGCGCCCGCACTGAGATTCTGCGCATTCGCAGCTATGCCGGACGCTGGACCGTCACCCACAAGCGCCTGCCCGACGCCGGCCCCGGCGAAGACATCCACAAGCATCGCCTGGAGACCGAGACCGAAGTGGCTGATGGCGCTGCGCTCGAAGAAATCTTTCTATCCCTCGGCCTGGTCGCCGCCTTCCGCTACGAAAAATGGCGCGCCGAGTGGACGGACGGCGAGGGCCATTGCGTCGTCGATGAAACACCCATCGGCAACTATGCCGAGTTGGAAGGCTCTGCCGAATGGATCGACCGCGCCGCCGCGCGCCTGGGCATCGATCCCGCCCAATACATCACCCTCAGCTACGGCCGCCTCTTCGATCTCTGGCGTAACGAGCACCACTCCGCCGCCCAGGACCTCACCTTCGCCGCCGTAATAACAGCTTCTAGCTCCTAGCTTCCAGCCTCTAGCTCAAAGCCTGGCGTGGTGAGTATTCGCTGCAAACCATGGTGGAAAATCGACCGTTGGTTCGCCCCATATGCGGCTGGGAGCCATGAGCTAGAAGCTAGGAGCTAGAAGCTGTCTTTCCCCACCCCTCGGTAATCAACTTTTCTAAATGTATTAATGACGGCTCCCCCTGCGCCGATAACCTCAACGAGCAGTTAAAAAACTTTGAGGTGTCCCAATGAATAACAAAAGCTTTGTATTGCATCCCAACTGGTTGCGGCGTGCCGGACTGCGCCTGGCGCAGGCGGCCGCGCTGGCGCTCGTAGTCGCTCTGGCCATGCCCGCCAGGGCCGCGGATGGGCGCGCCGTCAAAACGCGTGTCCCGCCCGCCTATCCCGAGATTGCCAAGCGCATGAGGATCAGCGGCATGGTCCGGCTCGCGGTCACAGTGGACCCGGAAGGCAAAGTGACCGACGTTAAACCGCTCAGCGGGAACACCATGCTCTCCATCGCCGCCTCGGAAGCCGTGCGCAAATGGCGATTCGAACCCGGCAGCGAATCCACAGAGGAGATAGCGCTCAACTTCTCTCTCTAACAGCCAGAGCCGCTGGGACCGTGCGGAATGGCTATGGGAGAACAAGGGTCAAGCGAATGATTTTTTATTCGCTGGGCCGGTAAACCGGGGTCCGGCTGCAATTCTTGCTCGCTGGGATGGAGTGACGGGGCTTCGCCGTCGCAGGGTAAGCTGACGCCGCCCTGTCCAAAGTTGCCAGGGCCGCATCTGGGGGATGACTGCCCCCAACTGCTCCGCTCTTTAAAATGGCGCTGCGATTTGGCGATCTCAGGATAAACTAAGCACTGTTGCAGGCAACTTGGAGTTGCAATTGCACTATGCCAGGGTTTCTCGAAGTTCCCAGCGCCCATGACGCTCGCGTCTTATCCGTGGCTCTGATCGGCCCTGATGAACCGCGCCGCAAGACAATAGCCAGCGTTCTTGCCGAATGCCCGGGAGTGGAGACTCGGGTGTTTTCTTCCTACCCTGCCGACGCCGACGAACTGCCCAGAATGCTCGAGGAGCATCACGACGTCGTCATCGTTGACCTGGACGGTGACCCGAAACTCGCCATCGATATGGTGGAGAGTATCTGCGACGATGGCTCCCGGACCGTGATGGTCTTTTCGGAGCAGGATGATCGGGAACTGGTGGTGCGGTGCATGCGCGCGGGCGCCCGCGAGTTTCTCGCTCTGCCCATCACCGTCGCCGATATGGCTGATGCCCTGGCGCGCGTCTCAGTCCGCCTTCCTGGGGCTAGCCCCGCCAGACGAAAAGCCGGCAGTTTATTCGTGTTTCTCGGCGCCAAAGGTGGCTGTGGAGTCACCACCCTCGCCTCCAATTTCGCGGTATTGTTGGCCCAGGAGTCTGGCGAAAAAACACTGTTGATAGACCTTGGCCTCCCGCTGGGAGACGTGGCGATCAATCTCGGGGTCATCGCTAAGTTCTCCACAGACAACGCTTTTCAGGATCCCAGCCGGATAGATGCGAATTTTCTCTCTTCGCTGCTTGCCACGCATCCCTCGGGATTATTCGTACTTGCGGCTCCAGGGGATTTCCCCCCGACCCGGGTCACTGTGGACGCTGTCGATAAACTGCTCGCCGTAGCCCGCCAGAACTTCGATTACGTGGTGGTCGATGCCGGATCGAGACTTGATTTGAAGGGCTCGGCTCTCTTTGACATTTCCGCCACCATCTACCTGGTCACTCAGGTCGGCATCTCCGAACTGCGAAACTCAAATCGCCTGATCTCTCAGTACTTCGCCACCAAGGGCCGTAAACTCCAGATTGTCCTCAACCGGTTTATATCTCACGCAATGCCCTTTGGTGAAGAGGACATTACCAAGGCGCTCACCAGACCGGCCCAGTGGAGGATTCCCGAGGATTTTGCATCTGCCCGGCGGACCCGGAACACTGCCACTCCCCTCGCGCTGCAAGGCTCGCCCATTTTAATTGCAATCCGGAAGATGGCCCGCAAAGCCTGCGGCTTGCCCGAAAACCGTGCGAGGAAGAGGAAGGGTTTCAGCTTCTTCGGAAGAGCGCGCTGACCGTTTCCCAACCGGCGCTCAGCTACTTCCCCGCCCCATGGCACTTCTTGTACTTCTTCCCAGAACCGCATGGGCAGGGGTCGTTGCGCCCCACCTTCTCGCCCATCCGCCGCTGCGTGGGCTGGCTCGTCTCCCCCGCGCCCGCCCTGCTCGCCGCTTCCAGCTCCCGCTCCTTCTTCCGCCGGAACTCCTTCTCCAGCGCGTCGATGGTCGTCGAAGGCTGCCGGGTGTGAATCGAAATCTCTCTCGGCTCCGCATCCAGCGTCAGAGGATGTGCCGCGCTGGCCACGGGAGGCGCCGCGGGAACCGTCCGATTGATCCGTGGAGCCGCATCCATCGGCTCACCGTCAGGCCCAAGAATCTGCATCCGGAAGAGAAATCGCACCGTGTCTTCCTGGAACTTCAGCATCATCGCCTCGAACATGTCGTAGGACTCCCGCTTGTATTCCACCAGCGGATCCCGCTGCGCATAGCCGCGCAGTCCGATCCCCTCTTTCAGGTGGTCCATTGACAGCAGGTGATCCTTCCACAGCCCGTCGATCACGCTCAGCATCACCATCCGCTCGTGGTAGCGCATGGTCGCCGAGCTGAGAATCTTCTCCTTGGCCTCGTACTGCTCCTTCAGCTTCTCGAAGATCGTCTCGCCCAGCTCATGCCGGCTCAACTCATGCAGCTTGATACCGGTGGCCCCGATATTCAGCGAAGCGTATGTCAATCCGAAGTGATCAATAAGTTTGCCTTCAAGTCCTTTCACGTTCCACTGGTCCGGACGCACTTTCTCGCCGGCAAATTCGTCCAGTATGCCGCTCAGAATCCCGCCGACATAATCCTCCAGAATCAACTCTTTTTGATCTACGCCCTCCAGCAGTTGCCGCCGCAGCCCGTAAACCGCCTCGCGCTGCTTGTTCATCACATCGTCGTATTCCAGCAAATGCTTGCGGCTCTCGAAGTTCTGCGCTTCCACTGCCTTTTGCGCGCCCTCGATGCGCTTGGAGATCATCTTCGATTCAATGGGCACGCCTTCTTCCATGCCCAGCCGCTCTAGCAGCGTGCTCACCCACTGCTTGGCGAAGATGCGCATCAGGTCATCTTCCAGCGACAAATAAAATCTTGACTCGCCCGGATCTCCCTGCCTTCCCGCGCGCCCGCGCAACTGGTTGTCAATGCGCCGCGACTCGTGCCGCTCCGTGCCCAGAATGAACAGCCCGCCCGCTGCGATCACCTGCTCGTGCTCCTGCTGCGCCGCCTCCGCGTGTCCTTTGTAAACCTCGGCCCACTCCGGCTCGCCAACCTCGAACTCCTGCCCCTGGTAATAGAAGCGCAGAAATCCCGCCGGCGCCATCGGGTTGATCGCTCCCTCGGCCACGCTGATGGCACGCGCCTTGTTCTTCTTCGCCAACTCCTGGCGGGCCATGAAATCCGGATTGCCGCCCAGCAGAATATCCGTGCCGCGCCCTGCCATGTTGGTCGAGATGGTCACCATCCCCAGCCGCCCGGCCTGCGCCACAATCTCCGCCTCGCGCTCATGGAACTTGGCATTCAGCACCACGTGGCGCACGCCCTTCTTCTGCAAAATCGTCGAGAGCCGCTCGCTCTTCTCAATCGACACGGTGCCCACCAGCACCGGCTGTCCTTTCTCGTGCAGAATAGAGATGTCGTCGGCTGCCGCTTTGTACTTCTCCTTCTCCGTCCTGAAAACCACATCCGGATTTTCCAGCCGCAGCAGCGGCTTGTTGGTCGGAATGACGACGATCTCCAGCTTGTAAATCTTCTCGAACTCNNGTCTCCGCCGTGCCCGTCATGCCGCTCAGCTTCTTGTACAACCGAAAATAGTTCTGGAAGGTAATCGTGGCCAGCGTCTGGTCTTCCTTGCGGATCGCCACGCCCTCCTTGGCCTCGATGGATTGATGCAGCCCGTCACTCCACCGCCGTCCCGGCATCAGCCGCCCTGTGAACGTATCCACGATGATGACTTCGCCGTCCTTCACCACGTATTCCACGTCCCGCTTGTAGAGCGCGTGCGCCTTGATCGCCGTCTCCACGTAGTGCTTCAGTTCCCAGTTCTCCGCATCGGCGATGTTGCCGATCCCCAGCTCCTTCTCGATCGTCACCCATCCGTCGTCGGTCACCCCGATCGTCCGCTGCTTCTCGTCCACAATGTAGTCACCGGTAAGGTGCTTCTCGCCCTCCCTCAGATCCAGGCCCAGTTCCGCCACGCGCCTCGTATTGGTCGCATCAATCTCCTCGCCCATCTCCAGTGCGGGAATAATCTTGCGCACCCTCGCATACTTGTCCGTCGTCTGCTCGGTCGGCCCGGAGATAATCAGCGGCGTCCGCGCCTCGTCAATGAGAATCGAGTCCACTTCGTCCACGATGGCGTAGTAGTGCCCGCGCTGCACGCAATCTTTTATCTCGAATTTCATGTTGTCGCGCAGGTAATCGAAGCCAAATTCGTTATTGGTTCCGTATGTTATATCCGCGGCGTACGCGGCTCTCCGCTCGCTGTCGTCCAGGTCATGGACGATCACCCCCACCGTCAGCCCCAGAAACTCGTAGATCTTCCCCATCCACTCGGCGTCGCGCTTGGCCAGATAGTCGTTCACCGTCACCACGTGAACCCCGTGCCCGGCCAGCGCATTCAGGTAGCAGGCCAGCGTGGCTACCAGCGTCTTGCCTTCGCCGGTCTTCATCTCGCTGATCTTGCCTTGGTGCAGCACCATGCCGCCGATAAGCTGCACGTCAAAGTGGCGCATCTGCACCGAGCGCCAGCCCGCCTCGCGCACCACCGCAAAGGCCTCGGGCAAAATCTCGTCCAGCGCCTCCCGCTCGGCCGCCTTCAGCTCGTCGGCGCCGATAATCCCTTCCAGCCGCGCCGCAATCCGCGCCCGGAATTCCACCGTCCTGGCCCGCAATCCCTCATCCGTAAGCTGCTTCGTGTCTTCTTCCAGGGCGTTGATCACTGCCACCATCGGCATCAAACGCTTGATCGACCGCTCGTTCGCCGTGCCAAAAATCTTGGTAAGAATTTTATCGAAAAACACAGGATATCTCCGTTTACCAGTGTAAATGCTGAGGCTTGCAGACGCTTCCGCAACGCCGGGTGCCCCACCTTCGCCGCTTTGCGTTCTTAGCGAGGCGGTTAAGGTGGGATACCTACAACTACAGTTTTTATTGTCTTTTACACGTTGGTTCCGATTGCCACAGCCGGGTGCCCCACCTTCGCCGCTACGCGTTCTTAGCGAGGCGGTCCACGAAATCCTCTCCCGGAAGGAGAAGATGAAAATAGCCCAGGGCAAGCAAAGCGCAGCCCTGGGACTTGAATCGCGACACGAATTCTCGCCCCGTAGGGGCGGAACGAAACCAACCCGCCGGGTAGTACCCCATCCCGTCGCGTTCCTGTTCTCGCCCCAGAGATGGAATAGCTCTTGACCTTCAATTTGCATTTTGCTACGGTGTTCTAAACTCGGCAAGGGAGGTCCTGCCGGGAAGCCTCTTTCCGCCTGCCATGATGCTTACTGAACCGGATATTCATGCCAACGCCAAATTCTGGCTCGAGGTTGCCGACGCGATCGTAAAGTTCATCGCCCTGCTGGTTGGCGCGGCGTGGGCCTTGATGAACTATCTGCGCGGCCGCACCTACAAGCGAAAGCTCGAGCTGGGAATCACCGGCAAGCTCTTCAGAAGGAACGGCAAACTCTATCTCTCAATTCTTTGCCGGTTGAAAAACGTCGGACTGGCCGTGTATCCCATCAAGCAGGAGGGTTCGGCCTGCCAGATATTCGCGTTCATGGGGTTCAAGCCGGAACACGTCCGCACCTACCCCGTATTTACGGACCATGGGTGGATCGAGCCGGGAGAGCAGATCGAACACCCTCTGATGGTGCGCATCGCGGTCGATGAATCGAAACTCGTTGGCCTTCAGATCAAGCTGATCATCCTCTCGGGAGACATCGAGTGGAACTCCAGTTGCATCATCGAGTTTCCCGACCCGGATCAGCCGGGCGCGGGCAAATGACTTGGGCCTGGAACCGAAAGCGGAACCGAAAAGGAGGAGAATCTGATGCAGCAACAACAGCAACAGCAGCAACAACAACAGCAACAGCAGCAGCAGCAACAGCAACAGCAACAACAACAGTCGGACGAGATCGAGCAACAAAAGCTCTGGTCGGCACAACAAGATCAGGCGGAAGAGGAACTAGCAGCCGCGGAAGAGAAAGCAAAGGAGCAGGCCAAAACTCCTTCCGAGTAGCGACCTCCCGGTCGGCTCGATGAGTGCATCGGCCTGATATCAGTAATCCAAATTGGTTAACGGCGATCTTGGTCTCGTCGATGTTATCGAGGTAGCAGCGCGTTCCTCAATCGCATCGCAGGGCAACAGTTGGATTCACCCTGATCGCAGAGCTTGCTGGAATCAGCGTCGCGAGAAGCGCAACCAGAATCAGCAAGCCTGTCACTCCCGCGAAGGTCACAGGATCATGCGGCGCCACGTTGAATAACAGGCTGGATAGCACACGGGAAAGCGCCAACGCCAACACCAATCCGAGAAGCACTCCCGGTACGATCAGCCGCAATGCGTTCGCCAGCACAAGCCTCAGGATGTCGGCCCGCGACGCTCCCACCGCCATCCGTATTCCAATCTCTTGAGTGCGCTGAACAACGAAAAATGAGATTACCCCATACAGTCCAATCACGGCGAGAACCAGTCCTGTGAAGGCAAAGAATCCCACAAGGAGCATTTCAAAGCGAGGCCGATCCGCCATTTTCCCCACTCTTTCAGAGAGGGTTTTGATGTCAACCGGGACCGTCGGGTCGAGGGATGCGACTTGCGAACGGATCCATGCTTCGGTGGCACCCAGCGGCAGCGTTGTCTTGAGAATCAGAACTGAACTCCGATCCCAGTCCTCCGCCCTCTGGCGCCGCAGCCGATAGTATTCAGGCTCCTCGCCGCCGCCAAGACCGCCGTTTTTCACATTCGCGGCAACGCCCACCACGGTATAAGTGGAATCGTTCGCCGCAGGCGCACCGCCCGCGAGGTGCAGATGCTGCCCGAGCGGGTTCTGCCCTGGAAACAAACGATCGGCGAGCAACTTGCTCAGAACCACGAAGCGGTCGTTCGATGTGAGTTCCTCATCCGTAAAACCCTGGCCCTCCACAATCGGGATCTGCAATGCTCGAAAATATTCCGGCGTCGCCCATCGCCATGCGACAGGGCCTCCTGTGCCGGATGCCTGGGCGGGTCTGCCTTCCACGTGCAGCGCGGCATAGATGGTATCGCGGTGATATCCACCCGGCGGCAAAGAGTCGCTGATTGCGAATGCCGCGACACCCGGCCCGTAGCGCAGATTGCGTTCCAATCGTTGAAAGAAAGCCATCTGGCTTTCAGGTGTCGGGTAGGAGGTTTGGCCCAGGGAGATAGCGGCGGTAACAATGTTCTCCGCGTTCATTCCAAGACTCTGTTTCTCGAGGTTCCAGAAGCTGTGCGCCAGAAGCGCTCCGCCCGCCAGAAGGACCATGCTCACGGCAATCTGTGCAATGACGAGCCCCCGCCGCAACACGGCATGACGCATTGTCGTCTGCGTGCGGCCCGTCAGAGCTTCTGCACCGGCCTTGCGCATCCCCGGCAACAGCCCGAAGAAAACAGCGCAGATGAGCGAAGTCGCGAAAGCGAAGGCGAGGATGCGCGGATCGATCCGCGCTTTGCTCAGGAATGGCATCCCATCCGGAGCCATGGCGATGAACAGCCGCAGCAGCAACACGGCGAACAAACACCCGGCAACTCCGCCGGCGGCAGACAAGGTAAACGACTCTGTCAACGCTTGCCGGACCAACCGCATCCTGCTGGCTCCCAATGCCGAGCGTACGGCCAGTTCCTTCTCCCGGCTTGCGCCGCGCGCCAACAACAAGCTGGTCACGTTTGCGCAGGCGATGAGGAGAACCGCCATGACAAGACCGAGCAGAACCCACGCGGCCAGACGTACGTCGTGTACCTGGCGATCGCGCAGGGATCTCACTTGCAGGTGTACTTCTTTGCGGAACGGGGCCGGAGCCAATCGCAATGAATACTCGAACAACGGCCCAAGCTCGGCCTTTGCCTGCTCGATGCTCACTCCCGGCTTGAGGCGGGCGAAGGCCCACATGGGATGGCCCGGATCGGCGCGTCGTTCCGCGGCCACATCCAGCGCCTGCGGCAACAACACATCCGCCGCCTGCAACCGCGGCATCTCGAAATCTTTGGGGAGCACACCTATGATTTCCGTGGCATGTCCGTCAATACGGATTAATTTGCCTACCACCCCCGGATCAAGGTGATAACGGCTGAACCACAAGCTATAGGAAATGAGCGCCACGGGCGGGCCGTTGGGCCTGTCTTCGTTGGCAGTGAAGTTACGGCCGATGACTGGCGAGACGCCAAGGGTAGGCAGAAAATTTCCTTCCACACGGGCGCAGTCGAGCCGCGCGGGATCGTTCTCCGTCAGATCGCAAGGCTCGGTCCCGATCTCGGAAGTCAGGGCTACGAACGGCTTTTGATTGTCCTGCCACTCGTAGTAGGAACCGCCCAGCATGAACTCCTGCGGCTCGATCGGCGCAACCAGCCCGACGGAGACAAGGCGGTTTGAATCGCCGTAAGGCAGGCTGCGGAAGAGAATCCGGTCCACAACGCTGAACACCGCAGTGGTCGACCCGATCCCCAGCATCAACGTCAGCACGACGGTGAGAGAAAACACCGGATTGCGCAGGAAACCGCGGACAGCATACCGTGCGTCCTGCACGAAAGTTTCGAGCCAATAACCAGGCCGCTCTTCCCGGCATTGTTCGCGCGCGCGCTCCACTCCGCCAAAGGCAATGGCGGCTTGCCTCCGCGCTTCTTCGCGAGACATGCCCGCCTGGATGTTTGCTTCAGTCTGCTGATCCAGGTGAAACCTCACCTCTTCATCCACTTCACCGTAGCTCTTGCCGGAGATGAAGAAGCGCAGGCGTGCGAGAAACTCGTTGAGCATGTGTCTCCTAAGCCTGTTCAAGCACCAGTGCAACCGCGCCCGCCAGGCGATCCCAGCTTTCGATCTCCGCTTCCAGTTGCTTCTTGCCCGTGCGTGTCAGTGCGTAATATTTTGCCTTTCGGTTGTTCTCTGAAGCCTTCCAGTCGGCCTGAATCCACCCCTTGTATTCCAACCGGTGAAGCGCTGGGTAAAGCGAGCCTTGGCCGATCTGAAACACCTCCTGCGAGGCCTGCTGAATCCGCTGGGCAATTCCCCAGCCATGCATCGGCTCAGGCACCAGTGTTCTCAGGATGAGCAGATCGAGTGTTCCTTGCAGAAGATCGGTTGACTGCGGCATACCCTTCCTCTCGACGTTCTACAAGAAGGTGAGCCAACCTCCTGTCGAATGTCAAGGGGGAAATGCAATGCTCGGTTCTGACGCTCGACCCGCCTGACGCACGTAATGAGGACTGAAATGCGACCAAAAAACAGCCAAAATTGGACCAAAATCACCAAGTTTTCGCACTTTTTGTCCGGCCCAAGCAGGACCTTTCGCGGTTTTCCGTACCCCTGCAAGCCCGCTTTTTTGCGGGTTGGCTCCCGTTTGCTCCGTTTGTAGCCTTGGAGAGCGATGAATTTTTTCGTTATCTATGCTTGCAGGACGAGAAACGCCATCACCTTGTAAAACGACAAATTCACTGTCGCCGCGGCCTCACTCGCTTGCTGACCCGCTGACTCGCTGACCCGCTACAATGGAAACGGAAGCCGCACCCCACCCAATCGATGGCCGACGAAGAACAGAACAAACCCAAAAAGCCCGATGACGAACTGTCCGGCAAAGTCTACGACTCCCGGCTCATGCGCCGTCTCGGCCACTATCTGCGCCCCTACTGGTGGCAGGCTGCCGTCTCCGCTCTCTCTGTCTCGCTCAAGTCCCTTTGCGATGTCACCGGCCCTTACTTGGTCATGGTGGCCATTGACCGTTACTTCCCCCTGGAGCCCGGCGCGCCCGTCGTCAATCTGCTCGCCCACGGCCTCAGCACAACCAAGTGGCTCGCCCGCCATCTGCCCACGGATCCATACCAGGGCATTTCACGCCTGGCCCTTATCTTTCTTTGCGCCCAGCTTGCCGCTTACCTCTTCGAGTTCATCCAGATCTACCTCATGCAGTGGACTGGGCAGAAGCTCATGTTCGACCTGCGTCGCGACATCTTCCGCCACATGCAGCGCATGCACATCGGCTTCTTTGACACTCACTCCGTGGGCCGCCTCGTCACACGCATCACCTCTGACGTGGACGCCATCAACGAGATGTTCACCGCCGGCGTGCTGGCCATTGTCGATGACTTTCTCAATCTCGCCATCATGGCCGCCCTCATGCTTACTATCAATTGGCGGCTGGCTCTGCTCGCTTTTTCCGTCCTGCCGCTCATCCTCATCGTCACCCGTCTCTTCCGCGATCACGTTCGCGAAAGCTATCGCCGCGTACGCACCGCCATCGGCCGCATCAACAGCTTCAGCCAGGAGTACATATCTGGGATGAGCGTGGTGCAGTTGTTCAATCGCGAACAGCGCGCGTTTGATGACTTTGCGGTTGTGAACAGGCAACACTTGGTCGCGTTCAAGGACACGATCTTCGCTTACGCGCTCTTTTATCCCGCTGTCGATCTGCTTTCCATCGTCGCCATCGCCCTGGTTGTCTCGCGCGGAGGCTTCGGCGTGATCTCCGGCGCGGTCACCATCGGCGTGCTGAATATGTTCATCCAGTACTCACTGCGCTTCTGGCGGCCCATCCAGGATATGAGCGACAAATACAACATCCTCCAGTCCGCCATGGCCGCCAGCGAGCGCATCTTCAGGCTGCTCGACACACAGCCGGAGATCGTCAGCCCCGCCCAGCCGTTAGCCGGCGACGGGAGCAACAGAATCGAATTCCGCCACGTCTGGTTCACCTATCAGAAACTCACGGAGCAACAGAAGGCCGCCGTGAAACAGGCCGTTGCCAGCGAATCGCATGCCGCAAATCTCGCCGCCATCGACGGCATCGAGTGGATTCTCAAGGACGTTTCCTTTACCGTCGAGCCGGGACAATCGGTAGCCATCGTCGGCCACACCGGAGCGGGAAAAACCACGCTCACCAGCCTGATGATGCGCTTCTACGACGTGACCGCCGGCCAGATTCTCATCGACGGCATCGACATCCGCGAGCACGATCTGACCGCGCTCCGCCAGCACTTCGCCGTCGTGCTGCAAGATCCGTTTCTCTTCACCGGCACGCTGGCCGAGAACATTCGCTTCGGCAACGAGCGAATCACCCAAGCCGATCTGCGCCAGGCTGCACGGGACGTGAATGTTCTGGACTTCATCGA
>PLOI01000026.1 GCA_003142015.1 Acidobacteriaceae bacterium
TATGGAAGCATTGACGATTCCGAAGTTTGAGAACGAAACCGACGAAGCCAACTGGCTCTACGAGAACCGCGAGAGTTTGTCTGCAGCGTTTCATGAGGCGGTGCAGGAGGGGCGTGTCCGGCAAGGCACGTTGAAGCAGCGCGGCGTCACGCCTCCGACAACGATTCGCCTCGCCCCGGAAGACATCTCCCGCGCCCGCACACTGGCTGAACGCCGCGGACTACGCTATCAAACCTATATCAAGATGCTGATTCACGAAGGGCTGGAGCGCGAGGAAAAGCTGGCGAGCTAGAAAACGAATTCACTTGCGTATTCTTTATATTGTAGCTACAATTACATTATGTTCGTCTGGGATGAGGCAAAGAGAAAGTCGAATCTGAGCAAGCATGGACTCGACTTCAACGACGCTCATCTCGTTTACGACAACCCGGACAAGTGTACCTACGATTCCAGCCGGGAAGGCGAACTCCGTTTGATGGACTTGGCCNNGCCTTCAAAGAGGGAGACGCAATCCCCTACGAGCCGGAGGATGGCCCTTACGACCCGAATGATGCTGAAGCAGCCCGCGCATGGCTCGCCCAGGCCGACCTGATCCGCCATGGCAAGGTCGTGCGCCGAGGAAGGCGCGGCCCGCAAAAAGCTCCGACAAAGAAGCTGGTCTCGCTGCGCCTCTCGCCCGAAGTGATCGACCACTTCAAAGCCACCGGCCCCGGCTGGCAGACGCGGATTGATTCGACTTTGATGGAGTCTATCAAGCGCAGCGCATAACGACGCTCAAAGCCGGGCCTTCGCTATACACCTGTTTTCTTCCTTGTGAAGTTGAATAGCTTCGTCCATCTCCTTGCGGTTTGGTGTTCTTTACCTTTTGCTGTGCCACAAAGATCGAGTGCAGCTTCATTCTGAAGCCAATCCAATAAGGTTCGTGATTGCTCGGCAAGATCGGAAATCATATTTGAAATGATCGTACGATTTCTATCGAAGCTTTTGACGTCGTTATTTTTGTCGGTCTCGGAACCTTCATTATGAATTTTATCGATAAGACTTTCGGATAGGCCAAGATTTCCTTTAAGCTTTTGTGCCTGTAATTCTGTTTTCTTGATAAATTCTTTAATCTTTTTGTCACCGTCTCTATTTTGGCGAAAATTATCAAGAAAAATACAATTTGCGCATGCTATCGATATTTCTTCGAGAGCTTGTCCTAGTCCAGTGGCGATTCTGTTTGCTTTGTTTCCATTCCATCCATTTAACGTGTTGAAATTCGCGATATGAAAAACATTCGCGACGCTGCGCAATAAAGCACTCCATTCGGCCTTTTTCTGATCGAGAATCCACTGCTTACGATTCCATCTACTGTTCAGCCAAAAGGCAAACCAAGCGACTCCAAGTGCGAGGAGTGACGGAAAGGCAGAGACGAGCAGTCGCATCCAGATCGAGCTTTGCGCCTCACACTGAACCACGCATTGGGTTTGCGGATTTTGTTGAATGAAAAATGCGGCGATCGAGGCAACATGGAGGATCATGGCTCTCACCTTGTATCCTAAGAAGTTGACACAAAGGTTATCACTCATGAGCCAGACCCTGAAAGCCATTCGCGGCACACGCGACCTGTTGCCGCCGGAAACCGCGCTTTGGAACCGCATCGAAGCCACCGCGCGAGACGTATTCGCCCGCTACAACTTCGGCGAGATTCGCACACCTGTCTTCGAGGACACGGCGCTTTTTGCTCGCGGCGTGGGCGAGGAGACCGACATCGTCTCCAAAGAAATGTACACCTGGGAGGACGGCGAGCGTTTTAATGAGCAGCGGATGATTGTCGACTGGGAATCGCTGAACAGGTCAGACGATCCAACACACGTCCAAGCAGGGCGCGCGCACGTGGAACGCCTTTCGCCGCTGTTGACGCAACTGAATGCGATTGGGGTTCAGCGTGAGGTCACTTGGGGAGTTGCGCTTCCTGGGCAGCAACTCCCAGGAAGCGCACCTGAATTTGTTTGTTTCAGGCCAAGGATTTCCAGCGAGGCGATATCCGCGCTTCTTGAAGCGAGGGAACTTGCCAAATCGGACCCAGCGAGCCACCTTCGTCAGACCCATGTTCGATTGCGGCTGGTTGTACCAGCCAATGCCGCTGATAATCCTTGGGTTGAAAGACACGACGTCACCATTCAATGGTTTGAAGGCAACTTCTTTGACTCTGCCCAGTCGCTGACCCTGCGCCCGGAAAACACAGCCGGAGTGGTCCGCGCCTACATCGAGCACGGGCTGGGCGAGAGCGGCCAACTGCAGAAGCTCTACTACATTGGCCCGCAGTTTCGCCGCGAGCGTCCGCAGAAGGGCCGCTACCGGCAGTTCTCGCAGATCGGCGCGGAGGTCATCGGGCCGCCGTCGGCGGGCAGCGAAAGCCCGCTCCGCGATGCTGAAATTCTCGAAATGCTGGCCACGCTGCTCGACGAGCTGGGCATTTCCGGCTGGACACTGGAGTTGAACTCCGTCGGCTCTTCCGCTGACCGCGCCCGCTACAACGATGCTCTGCGCGCCGCTCTCGTTCCTGTGGTTTCACAGATGTGTGCCGACTGCCAGCGACGCGCCGTCACCAACCCACTGCGCGTGCTGGACTGCAAAGTTCCCGCCGACCAGCCAATCATCGAGACGCTGCCGGTGATTGCCGACTCGCTCGATGAAGCCTCGCGCGTCCATTTCGCTGCTGTGATGGCGGCTCTGGACGCGGCCGGCGTGCCGTACACGCGCAACCACCGTCTGGTGCGCGGACTGGACTACTACACGCGTACGACCTTCGAGTTCACTCACGGCGGGCTTGGCGCCCAGAACGCGCTGCTCGGCGGCGGCCGCTACGACGGCCTGAGCGAGATGCTGGGCGGACCCAGGGCTCCCGGCATCGGCTTTGCCATGGGCGAGGACCGGCTGGTTCTCACCCTGCTCGCTGCACTCGACCAAAATGCTGCCACTCTCAAAGCTGAAGCTTACATTGCGCCGCTGGACGAAGGCTTGAACGCCGATGCCCTCGTCCTTGCCCGCGAATTGCGCCATCAGGGCCTCTGGATCGAGCTGGGCGACGGCGGCTTTCGCCTCAAAAAATCCTTTGAAGCCGCCGACAAGACCGCCCGCCACATCATCATCCTTGGCGAAGACGAGCTGAAATCCGGTATTCTGACAGTGAAGAACTTCTCCACAGGCATACAGACAAAGGTTCCCCGCGCGGAGCTGGCCGTCTTTCTTTCCACTCCCGCAAGCGAATAGAGGACACAGGTAGTGCTTGATTTTCAAGGAAATCTCGAACGGACGCATCATTGCGGCGAACTCCGCGCCACGAACGCCGGCCAGCAGGTGGTTTTAATGGGCTGGGTAAATCGCCGCCGCGATCACGGCAACCTGATCTTCCTCGACCTGCGCGACCGCACCGGCATTGCGCAAATCGTGTTGGACAAGGAACTGATTCCCGACGGCCACGCGAAAGGTGAGCAGGTCCGCCCGGAGTACGTTGTGGCCGCGGTCGGCAAGGTGCGCCTGCGCTCAGCTGACGCCATCAATCCCAAGATGCCGACCGGCGAAATCGAGATTGAAGCGACCGAGTTGCGGGTTCTGAACGACTCCCGCCTGGCACCGTTTTCGCCCTCTGAAGAAGCCATTCAAAATGAAGAGGTCCGCCTCAAGTATCGCTATGTGGACCTGCGCCGCCCGGAGATGCAGCGCAACTTCCGCTTGCGTCATGACATTACGCTGGCCATCCGCGACAACCTGAGCCAGCAGGGCTTTCTGGAGATAGAAACGCCCATCCTCACCAAATCGACGCCCGAAGGCGCGCGCGATTTTCTGGTGCCCAGCCGCGTGCATCCGGGCGAATTCTTCGCGCTGCCCCAGTCTCCGCAAATCTTCAAGCAGATTCTCATGATCTCCGGCTTCGACAAATACTTCCAGATTGCCCGCTGCTTCCGCGACGAAGATCTGCGCGCCGACCGCCAGCTTGAATTCACCCAGGTGGATCTGGAGATGAGCTTCCCAAAACAGGAGACGGTCTTTGCCGTAGTCGAGCAGTTTCTCGCGGCGGGTTTTGCCGCCGCTGGAGTCACGCTGCCTACGCCGTTTCCGCGCGTCAGCTACGACGAGTCCATGCGCCAATATGGCTCCGACAAGCCCGACCTGCGCCTGCCCGGAATCACCGACGTGCGCCCGGCCTTCACGGATGCGGCCCTTTCCACGCTGCAAATCGATTCAGCGCTGCCCGTGGTTGCATTCCGCATTCCCAGCGTTGGCGAGTTGAGCCGCAAGGAACGCGAAGACAACCATCCGCTCTTCGATTTGAGCAAGGGCGCAAAATTCATTGACGACTTCAAGCGGCTGGCCAAGGGCTTTCCCGAAGCTGCTGTCAAAGTGCGCGAGCTTGCGGGTGCGGCCGAGGCCGACTTTGTCATCATCGTCGCCGGCGACCCGGCGCATCACATCAAGGCCAGCGATACCAAATTCGCAGGCCGGCTCTCGGAGCGCGAGATCAACGTCTACTCCGCCGCAGGCAACTTCCGCACCGAGCTGGCGAAGAAATACGCTGACAAGCACGGGGCCTTTGCCGTTACTGAAAAGGTAGTCCTGGATGCTAACGCACAGAGCGCCGGTGCGGCAGTCGATGGCGCCGCGGCCTTTCATCCCATCTGGATTACTGATTTCCCAATGTTCGAGTACGACCTGGCAACGGCTAAATGGATGCCGGCGCACCATCCGTTCACCGCACCGCACGAAGCCGACATGAAGAACCTGGTCACCGACCCGGCCAGCGTGCGCGCGAATTGTTATGACCTGGCGATGAACGGCCTGGAACTCGGTTCGGGATCCATCCGCATTCATCGCAAAGACGTGCAGCAGCAAATCTTCCAATCCTTGGGAATCAGTGACGAAGAAGCCCGCGCGCGCTTCGGCTTTTTCCTTGATGCTCTGGAATACGGCACTCCGCCCCACGGCGGCATCGCACTCGGCCTCGACCGCATCGTAATGTTGTTGGCTGGCGCGCCCAGCCTGCGCGAGGTGATCGCCTTCCCCAAGACTGCCAAGGCTGTCGATCTCATGGTGGACGCGCCCACCGCGGCCACCGAACAGCAATTGAAGGAACTGCACATCCGTGTGGCGCTGAAGAGCTAGAGCAGTTCTCCAGCAAGCGTAGAGCGGTTTTGAAAGGGCACGGCTTTAGCCGTGCCGCAAAAAGCGCATAAAACCTGAGGGCTTTAGCCCCTGAGGGAACGCTGGTCTGACCGAATATACGTAATCAGAGCTTCGCTAAGTTGTGCCAGCCGCGCTCCGGTCGTTGCCAACCCGTGTAAACTGGGCTGCGGGAGAGTTACCTTGTCCACGTCTGAGGTTCGTTACGCGGTTGCGGCGGTTTCCGATTGCGGCAGCAAGCGCCCCTCCAACGAAGATGCTTTCGGGATCTCAGCCGAGCACGGAGTCTATGTGCTCTGCGACGGCATGGGCGGAGCAGCGGCTGGGGAGGTAGCGAGTGCGCTTGCCGCCGATGTGGTGGTGCGCCTGCTCAGCAGCCGGGCTGCGGCCGAGTCAGCGGCCGCGCCGCTTGAAGATGTGGTTAAAGAGGGCATCCGCTCCGCCAATGAGATCATCCACTCCCGCGCGCAGCGCGACCCGGAGCTCCACGGCATGGGCACCACACTGGTTGGCTTGGTAACCGAAGGGCCTCGCGTGCTGGTTTTCAACGTGGGCGACAGCCGCTGTTACCGTATGCGAAATTCCACTCTGATCCAGATTAGCCAGGATCACTCGCTGGTCGAGGAGCAGGTTCGCATGGGCCGCATCACGCACGCCGAGGCGCTGCGCTCTCCGCTGCGCAACGTCATTACCCGCGCTCTGGGCACAGAGAGCAGCGTCGAGCCAGATCTGTTCGAGTTAGAGGCTGAAGTCGGCGATCTCTTTCTGCTTTGCTCCGATGGGTTGACCGGCGAACTCCCCGACCCGCTGATCGAATCCATGCTCGCTGCCGATCTGTCGCTCAATGAACTCTGCACACGCCTGGTGGACGCCGCCAATCGCGCCGGCGGCCACGACAACATCACCTGCCTGCTGGTCCGCGCTGAGAGTTAATGCCTTTTTACTTTCTGAAACAGCAGAACCAGCGGCAAGCAGAGCAGAGCGAGCACGGCCAGTAGCCGGAAGTTATCCGCATAGGCCAGCAGTGCGGCTTGCTGCTGCACGCTTTGGTAGAGCGCGCCCAGCGCCTTTTGATGCGCGGTTACCATGTCTGCACCCTGGGAAAACAACCTTGCCTGCAGGCCGCCGACGAATCCTCCCTCAACAGGATTTCCCGCGCCCGCGTTGGCCGCCAGATAGTTCTGATGTATTTGGGAGCCGCGAACCAGCATGGTGGTGATGCTGGCGATGCCGATTGATCCGCCGATGTTGCGCATCAAATTGTAGATGCCGGTGGCATTGCCCATATCCTGCTTGCGCAGGCGGCTCAGCGTCATGGTGGTGAGCGGAACCCAGATGAAGCCCATGGCGAAGCCGTTGACCAGGTTCGGCAGGACAACCGAGGACATGCCGATCTGCAGGTTGACCTGGCCCAGCATCCATGTGGAGGCGGCGAGCAAGCCAAAGCCGAAACACATCAGCCAGCGGCCATCGATGTAACGCACCAGAAGGCCGACCGCGATCATCGAAGCCATCGAGCCGATCCCCCGTGGACTCACCGAGAGGCCGCTTTGCAACGCCGAATATCCCAGCAGGGTTTGCAAAAACAGGGGCAGCATGGCCGTGACGCCATAAAGAACAAAGCCGTATGTGCAGGTAATCAGCGTTCCCACGGCAAAGTTGCGATCGAGGAGAATGCGCAACTGCACGATCGGTTCGTGATCCGTGAGTTCGCGAATGATGAAGGCTACGAGCGCCGCCGTGGAGATCGCTGCGGTCCAGCAAACCCATGGAGCCGCGAACCAATCCGCCTCCTGCCCCTTGTCCAGCACGAGTTGCAAAGAGCCCAGCCAGAGAGCCAACAGGCCAAAGCCGAGATAGTCGATTGCCCCCCTGAATGCCTGGCGCAGATAAGGCGGGTCTTCGACGTAAAGGTTGACCATGAACAGCGCCAGCAAGCCCACGGGAAGATTGATGTAGAAAATCCAGCGCCAGGAGTAGCTGTCGGTGATCCATCCGCCAAGTGTCGGGCCGATGACCGGGGCCACAATGACGCCGACGCCATAGACGGCCATCGCCGTGCCGTGCTGGCGTGGCGGAAAACTCTCCAGCAGAATCGACTGCGCCAAAGGCTGCATTCCGCCGCCGCCGATGCCTTGCAACACGCGGGCCACAATCAGCATGGGCATGGTCAACGCCATGCCGCAGAGCAGCGAAGCCGCGGTAAACACGACGATAGAAAGCATCAACAGCCGTTTGCGCCCAATGCGCCGCGCAATCCATCCGGCGGCGGGCAGCATGATGGCGTTCGAAACCAGGTAGCTGGTCAGAACCCAGGTTGATTCATCGGTTGAAGCGGAGAGATTGCCCGCAATGTGCGGCAGGGCTACGTTGGCCACCGAAGAATCGAGCACCACCATGAAGGTCGCCATCATCACCGATGCGGCGATCATCCACGGATTTGCCTCGGGCTTCCAGGCGTGCTCTTCGGCCTCCGTAAGGCTCCGTATATTACTGGAAGTGCTCATCCGGCTGTCTATCGCTTTCGTTCCGCGGGGTGGCTGCCGGCGGCCATAACCAGAGTCCCGCAGGAAATCTCTCTAACTATTATGCGCGCTTATTTGCGGCGCGCGACTTCCCCACCGGTCCATGTACGATGGGTATAGACCGCTCATGACAGACATCAAAAATCTCTCCCCTGAAATCCTTCTTCACATTGCGCAAACGCTGAATGTCCCACTTCGCGGACTGGTTGCCGTCATCGAACTGCTCGACGGCGGCGGAACCGTGCCGTTTATCGCGCGCTATCGCAAGGAGGCCACCGGCAATCTGGATGAGGTGCAGATTCTCTCGATTGAAGAATCGCTGGCTTACTTTCGCGATCTTGCCAGCCGGCGCGAGACCATCCTGGCCTCCATCGCCGAGCAGGGCAAGTTGACCGATGAGTTGAAGGCGCGCATCGAAGCTTCGCTTGACAAGGCGGAACTTGAAGACCTCTACCTTCCCTACAAGCCCAAGCGCCGCACCAAGGCCACAATTGCGCGCGAAAAAGGCCTGGAGCCGCTGGCCGCATACTTGTGGGCGCAGCAAAATTCCGGCCAACCGCTGGAGGCTTTGGCAGCGACATTCGTCAATGCGGAGTTGGGCGTGGCCACACCAGATGAAGCTCTTGAGGGCGCGCGCCACATTGTTGCCGAATGGATAAGCGAAGACGCCGATCTGCGCAAGGCTCTGCGCCAACTGGTCTTTGACGAGGGCATAGTCGTCAGCCGCAAATCCACTGACGCGGTGGACGAGCAGGAAAAGTTCAAGATGTACTACGAGTACTCCGAGCCGGTAAAGACAATTCCATCGCATCGCATGTTAGCCATACGGCGCGGCGAAGCTGAAAATATTCTTTACTTCCTCATCGAAGTCCAGCCGGAACATGCCCTCTCGATTCTTCAACGGCACGTGTTGCGCCAATCGGGCGACTGGACGCGCCAGCTCGAGATGGCCATTGACGATGCGTGGAAGCGATTGCTGAACTCATCCATTCAGGGAGAAATTCGCCTTGAATTGAAGCGGCGCTCTGACACCGAGGCCATCCGCGTCTTCCGCGACAATCTTTATAACTTGCTGCTGGCTCCGCCGGCCGGGCCTATCTCCGTGTTAGGCATCGATCCGGGTTTGCGCACCGGCTGCAAGGTTGCGGTCGTCGATGAGACGGGCAAGCTGCTGGCGCATGATGTTTTCTATCTGCACACCTCAAAGCACGGCAACGCCGAGGCAGCGCCGAAGCTGGAAGCGCTGCTGCGCAAACACAATGTGAGGGCCATCGCCATCGGCAACGGCACCGCATCCCGTGAGACAGATGCGTTTGTGCGCGAGTTTTTGCGGGAAAAGAAAATAGAAGGAATTTTTTCAGCAACTGTTAGTGAGTCAGGCGCCAGCGTCTATTCGGCCTCCGCAGTCGCGCGCCAGGAGTTTCCCGATCTTGACCTGACGGTGCGCGGCGCAATTTCCATAGCCCGCCGCCTGCAGGACCCGCTCTCCGAGTTAGTCAAGGTCGATCCTAAGTCAATTGGCGTTGGCCAGTACCAGCACGATGTGGACCAACGGCAGCTTCAGGAATCGCTGGAAACAGTTATCGAGAGCTGCGTCAACAAGGTGGGCGTGGATTTGAATACTTCGTCATGGACGCTGCTGCGTTTCGTCGCCGGCATCACGGAGCGCGCCGCGCTGAACATTGTGAGCTTCCGCAACGAGAAGGGCAGCTTCCGTTCGCGCATGCAAGTTTTGGAAGTCCCGGGCATCGGCCCCAAGACCTTCGAGCAGGCGGCGGGTTTTCTGCGCATTCGCAATGGCGATGATCCGCTGGACGGGACGGCCGTTCATCCCGAGTCGTACCCGGTGGTGGAGCAGATTGCCGCGTCGCTGAAAACCACCGTGAAGGCGATCATTCTCGATCCGCAACTGCTGGAGAAAGTGGATCGCAGCCAACTGTCTGCCGGCGCGTACACGGTGAA
>PLOI01000001.1 GCA_003142015.1 Acidobacteriaceae bacterium
CGGTGGCCGGGCAAATTGGATTGAAGGGGAATGTGCATCGAGTGGTGACCATGGCTTCGCTGGTGGAACGGGAGACTGCCGTAGACGCACAGCGTCCGCTTGTGGCCAGCGTCTTTGAAAACCGTCTGGCAAAAAAGATGCCGCTGATGACGGACCCCTCGGTGATCTACGGCCTCGAACTCGGTGGGCGCTGGCGCGGCGCGATCTACGGGAGCGACCTGAAGCTCGACACGCCCTACAACACATATCTGCACACCGGCCTGCCGCCGGGGCCGGTGGCCAACCCCGGCCTGCGTTCGTTGCGCGCGGCCATGACGCCGGCAAGGACTGACTATCTCTACTTTGTGGCCGCAGGGGCCAATCCCCAGGGCGGGTCGCTGTTTTCCAGCACCATTGAGGAGCATGCGCGCGACGTGGCCGGTTACCGGCACGCAATGAGAAAGGCAGGTGACCGATGAAAACATACCATCGCCGCGCTGCCGCCGCAATCCTCGCCGCGCCGCTCCTGTTGCTTTCCGGGTGCCTGTGGACCACGCGCAGGCTGCCCATTCCCAAGCCGCCTTCAATCACTCGGACGGTCACTCCAGGCGAGTTGGTGGAGCGACTCAACCAGAGCTGGGCCGCGCTCGATAGCCTCAACGCCACCGTCGAACTCCAGGCCAGCGTACTCAAGACCGCGGAAGGCACGGCTAGGGACTACACCACATTCCGCGGGCACATTCTTATACGCAAGCCGGAGATGCTGCGCGTCCTGGGGCAGGTTCCCGTGCTGGGCACGCGCATGTTCGACATGGCCAGCGACGGAAAGAATTTCACCCTGTTCGTTCCGTCGAAGAGCCTGGCGGTGAAGGGTGCGAACGACCTGAAGAAGAAGTCCGCCAGCCAGATCGAGAACATGCGGCCGGGATTCTTTTTTGACGCCATGGTGGTGCGCGGATTGGAACCGGACGACCTGTATGCGGTGGTGGCGGATTCGGAAACGGTGGAAGACGCGGCCAGGAAGCACTTGTTCACCGTCCCGGAATACGTTCTAAGCATCAGCCGCCGCAAGCCGGGCACAAACGAACTGACGCCGGTGCGCGTGGTGACCTTCCGCCGCGACGATCTGATGCCCTATCAGCAAGATATATACGACAGCGCGGGCAACCTGGAGACCCAGGTAGATTATGCAAACTACCAGGATTTCGATTCTGTAAGGTACCCCTCCACCATCACCATCAAGCGCCCGCTTGAGGAGTACCAGCTCGTTCTGACGGTCGAAAGCGTGAAGGAGAACATGACGCTTTCCGACGACCAGTTCCAGATCAAGATCCCCGAGGGAACTAAAATTCAGAACCTGGAGTAGCGGCTCGTCTGTGTTAGTATCCCGGCAAATGCAAACACCGTATTTCAAGGGAGCCAGACATGGAAAGCAATCTTCGTCCGCTCACTCTCGGTGAGATTCTGGACCGCACGATCCAGCTTTACCGCACGAATTTTCTGATTTTTGCCGGGATCTACGCCGTCTATGCCGGCGTGGTGATGGTGCTGAATCTTGCACAGATCGGCCTGACCTCGTGGCTCATCGGACCGCACCCGACAGTGGGGCTCCGGGTGCTTTCCGGGACAGCGGGGCTGGTCAAGGGACTGCTCATCTTTCTTTTTGCTGGAGCGGTCGTGGCCGCCATCAACCGGGCCGTGGCCTGGGTTCATCTGGGCGCACCGGCCACCATTCGCGGCGCTTACAAGAGCATCCTGCCCCGCCTGGGCCGCTATCTGTGGCTGATGACCCTCACCACTTTCTACATTTGCGCCCCGCTGCTTTTGTTACTCGTCGTGATCCCTCTCGGGATCTTCATTATCCCCGGGCTCTCATCCGCGGGCGCCGGATCGACGGCGGTTATTGGCTTTGTTGCTCTAATCTTTTTGCTCCTTGTTCCCTGGTGTATATACGCCATTGTGATGGGCCTGCGCTATTCTCTGGCGGTTCCCGCCTGCGTGATGGAAAACCTGAAAGCCCGTGAAGCCATCCGCCGTAGTATCCAGTTGAGCAAGGGAGCGCGCGGTCGTATCTTCATGCTGCTCTTGCTGGTTTTCATCGTCGCATTCGGTTTCGGCCTTTTGACCCAATCCTTCCTTGTCGTGCTGGTCATCAAGCACAAGGGGCAAATAGGTCCTATCCCACTGGCGATTTCGCAGATCATTGCGTTCTTTACCAACACTTTCCTGGGGCCGATCTATGCAGCAGGTCTCACGCTCTTCTACTACGATCAGCGCGTGCGCAAGGAGGGCTACGACATTGAGTGGATGATGCAGGCCGCAGGATTGAACGCGCCTGTGATGCCACCTTCCGCGGAGAGTCCGGTTGCGCCCGGCACGCCGCAGGAGGGTCAGGCTTGACGGCTCGGATTCAACTCGCCGGCATGGCGCTGGCCGCGCTTCTCGGCGCGTCACCGGCTTGCAATGCTGCTGACTCTCAGACAACGGGCAACGGGCGCGAGGCAACGCTGGCTGAGTACCGGCAGCATCTGGTCGAGTTGAATGTAGTCGTTGCCGCCTGCGCTAAAGCACGCGACACCAAGAGTTGCGATCCTGCGCTCGTGGGGCAGGACGACCGTATACTGCCCAGCAACGCGCCGAATGCGGAACGGCGGCTGGTGCGCTACAACTGGCTGCGCGTGCTGCTCTTGACGGCGCAGCTAAAAGACGAGACGCCGGAAAAGGCACAAGACAAAGGCAATTCCCCGAACCAAAATCAGGACAAAACACAGGCCAAGCCCGCCAACGGCACAGAACAGACTCCGGCAGAGGAGACGACGCGGCCGCCCAAGCCCACGACTAGCCAGCTTTTGCAAGCCGCCGAGGCGCGCCTGACTCAGGACATCGCCCAGGCCGACGCTGCGGCAACCGCCACCGCTGCTGCCACGACCGATCACGCGAACGAACGCGGCGCGATGAGGCAGGTGCTCGCGGGCCGCGACTTTCGCAACCTGGAAACATCCACCGCGCGCGATACATTACTGGAAAAACTGGGCGAATGGCTCAACCTGCTGTGGGAAAACGCCGCTAAGCTTCAGGCGCGCGCGGCNNTGCAACTGGAACGCCGCTGGCGCATACGGCTGATTCCGGAGAGCGACGGACCGGCCGCCGGAGCCGCTTCGGCTCGCGACTGGCAATTGTGGCTTGCCGACGCGCGACGGGCCGCCGCTGCAGGCCAATGGCGCGAGGCGATTCACTTTGTCTATTGGGCGACAATTTCCCGGCTCGAATCGAAACGGCTGTGGCCCGCAGACCGGGCGCGCACTCCGCGCGAGTACTTGGCGCTGGTCGCCTCAGAAGACCCGCGCAGGGCTGGACTCGCCACGCTTACCGGCAACTTTGAGCGTACTTGGTATGGCGGGCGGGCGGCAGACAAGAGCGACTATTCGCAGGCCGAAGAGCTGGCCGACGAACTGATTTCAGGGAACAGTGCGACCGGCACAGGAGCGACCAAAGGCGGCGCGCAATGACGTTTCTCTCCTCGCTCGACGCCAAGGACCGCAAACTGCTGCTGTGGTGCGTGGGAATCGCGATTGCGCTGGCTGTGGCGACCGGCTTTCTGCTGCCCAACGGAAACGACAACGACAATCTTCTGCCCTCGTCCTACCTTGCCAGCCAGCACGGCGCCCGCGCCGCATACGAGACGCTGCTCCGCTCCAATTATCCGATTGAACGCTGGGAGCAGCCGCTGAGCGATCTGGCCGCGACAGCCGGCCCGGAGACGGTGGTCATCCTTGCGCAGCCGTTTTCCCGCGAGCCGGAGGACATCAAGGCGGTGCGCAAAATCGTCGAGCGTGGCGGCCGTGTGCTCTCCACCGGATACTGGGGCGGATTTATCTTGCCGGGCGAGGCCAGCGAACAGCCCAGGGAGTTCAACTTTGCCGCGTGCCGGCTGGAACCTGAGGGGTTGGATGCGCTGGCCGGGTCGGGCGAGGCGTGGATGGTTCCGCAAGCCACATGGAATATGGGCAACCCCGCCGCTCGCGTCGAGTACAGTTGCGCAGGAAATCCCGCAGTGGTCGAGTACGACTGGGGCAAGGGGCACATCGTCTGGTGGGCGAGTTCGACGCCGCTGGAAAACGGCTCGCTCAGCCGCGCTCACAATCTTGATCTGCTGCTGAATTCGCTGGGGCCGCGCGCGGGCCACCGCTTCTACTGGGACGAGTCGCTGCATGGCGATATTCGCTCCACATGGAGCTATGCCGCCGGGCCAGCGCTCACCATGTTGTGGATTGGCTTGGTGGGGGTCGCGCTGTTAATCGTGTTCAGCTTCAGCCGGCGCAGCGGGCCGGTGCGCGATCTGCCTCCGCCGGCGCGAGCCACGCCCATCGAATTTCTTGAGGCGCTGGGGAGCCTCTATCGCAACGCCGGTGCCGCATCGACGGCCGTGTCGGTTGCATGGGAGCGGTTTCGCCGGCACAGTTTGCGGCTTTGCGGACAAAAGGCAAGCAAGATGAGCGCGGCAGAACTTGCGGCTGTGATTCGCCGGCGTTTTCCCAGGGCCGACGAAAGCCTGGAAGCTGACCTGGCCGCTTGCGAAGATGCCGCGTGGGCCGAAACGGCTAATCCCCGCCAGGCGCTTAAGCTGATTCAATTGCTGCATGGGCATTACGAAAGGTTGATGGAAGCGGCCAGGCCGGGCAATCAGATGGGCAATCAAGCCGCGCAATCTGAGAAGATTCAATCCAAACAGCAGGAAAGGGCTTCATGAGCCAGGAAAACAATTTCGAAGTTACGCAAGATGCAAACCAAAACTCGGAGAGCTTGCGCGCGACCAGCCAGCTTATTGCCCACTCCCGCGCGGAGTTGGGCCGTGTAATCTCCGGCCAAGGTGAGGTGATCGAGGATGTGCTGATCGCCGTTCTCTGCCAGGGTCATGCGCTGCTGGAGGGCGTGCCGGGCATTGCAAAGACGCTGATCGTGAAGGCCCTGGGCCGGCTGCTCGGCCTCGGCTTTCAGCGCGTGCAGGCCACGCCTGACCTGATGCCGGCCGACATTCTGGGCACCACCATTTTGCGCCCCGGCTCAGTAGATTTTGCCTTCCACGCCGGGCCGGTTTTCACTGACCTGCTGCTGGTGGACGAGATCAACCGTATGCCTCCGCGCACGCAGGCTGCGCTGCTGGAATGCATGGAAGAGCGGCAGGTGACGAGCGATGGCGTGCGCCGGGCGCTGCCGAGCTGGTTCACCGTTTTCGCCACCGAGAACCCGGTGGATTTTGAGGGCACGTACCCTTTGCCTGAAGCGCAACTGGACAGATTTTTGCTCAAGATTCGCGTGGCTTATCCCTCAGAAGCTGAAGAGCGGCAAATTCTGGAGCGGCACCATGCAGGCTCCGGCGCGGGGCTGCTGGAAGACGCGAAGATTGCGCCTATTCCGGATGGATTGCTGGCCGCGGCGTGCGCCGAGGTGCGAGCCATCCGGATTGAGCCGGAGCTTTATAACTACATTCTGGCGCTCGTGCGGCGCACGCGGGAGTGGCCCACGCTGCTGCTGGGCGCAAGCCCTCGCGCGGCGCTGAGTGTGATGCGCGTGGCGCAGGCGGCGGCAGCTTTCGATAGCCGCGACTACCTGGTTCCCGACGATGTGAAGCGCGCTGTGAAGCCGGTGCTGCGGCATCGGATTATGTTGAAGCCCGAGGCCGAACTGGAAGGCTTCGACGCCGACCGCGTGTTGGCCGATGTGATGGCCGCAGTGCCGGTGCCGCGCCAATGATTCCACCCTCACTCTGCCCCCGCTCGATCAGCGCCGCTTGTAAGCGGCGTCGCCTCTGGGCTTTTGGACTGACGGCGCGGTCGATTGGGCTGCTGCTGGCGGGCTTCGTTTGGCTGGTTCCGGGTTTCTGGGATTGGCGGCTGGCCTTCACTATGCCTGCCTGGGACGCGCTGGTGCTGGTCTTCGCGCTGATTGATGGCCTGCGCTTGCCGGCTGCCGGCGAGTTGGTTGTGAGCCGCGCATGGTCGAACGCGCCGGCTCTCAATAGCGAAACCGAGATTGAACTGACGGTCGAAAACCGTGGCCGGACGATCATCGAATGCCGTCTGGTGGACGACCTGCCGCCGGCTCTGGTTGCGGAACCGGCAACGTATCGGCTCACCGCGTTTCCTCGCGTGCCGGCTTCGCTACGCTATCGCGTGGAACCCAAAGAGCGCGGCGATTGGGAGACGGGCTGGCTCTACGTGCGCTACCGTTCGCCATTGGGCCTGGCCGAACGCTGGGCCAGGGCGCCACTCACGCAGACGGTCCGCGTTTACCCGGCCTTGCGCTGCGGGGAAGAGCAGCAAATCTTTCTCGCACGCAGCCGACAGATCGATCTGCAACTGCGCCGGTCGCAACTGCGCGGCCTGGGCCGCGACTTCGAGAGCCTGCGCGACTATCGCGAGGGCGACGACTTGCGCGACATCTGCTGGACGGCCACGGCGCGGCGCGGCACTCCCATCACTCGCCAGTACCAGACCGAGCGCAGCCAACCGGTTTGGATCGTGATCGACTGCGGGCGGCTGATGCGGGCGCGAGTGGCCATGGCTGAGTCTCACAAAAGGTCCGGCTGGGCGCCAAGCCCCTCCAAGCTCGACTACGCTTGCACGACAGCTGTGGCGCTGGCACAACTGGCGCTTTACTCCGGCGACCGCGTGGGCCTGTTGGCTTACGGGCAAGGCATTCAGCAGCGGCTTTTGCCCGGTCGCGGCGCGGCCCACCTGCGGCAGCTTATCGAGTCGCTGGCCCAGTTGCGCGCCGAACCCAGCGAAGCCGACCATCTGAGGGCCACGGCCACGCTGAATCGGCTGCAACCCCGCCGGTCCTTGATTTTATGGGTCACCGATCTGGCGGAGACCGCGATGCGCCCCGAGGTGATCGATGGCGCGCTGCAACTGCTGCGCCGCCACGTGCTCTTGTTTGTGGCCATGGCCCAGCCGGAGGTGGAGCTTATCGCGCAGGCAAGACCCAGGAATGTGGAGCAGATGTTCCGCGCCGCCGCAGCCCAGGAGATGGCCGGCCGACGCGAACTTCTGCTGGCGCGGCTGCACGAGCAGGGCGCACTGACCTTTGACCTCAATCCCGAAGCTCTCACCGCGTCGGTGCTGAATCAGTACCTGACGGTGAAGGAGCGGGCAATGGTGTAGGAGTAGAATTCTCATCA
>PLOI01000052.1:0-13734 GCA_003142015.1 Acidobacteriaceae bacterium
TGCGCCGATGGAGGGTAAATCTGTGCAAGTTGATGATTTTCGTTTTTATACTTGACAAAATGTTCTTATTGCATAACAATATATTCTGAAATATGAATACAACTGATCAAAAAGACCCCGGCGAGAGTGGCCTCTACAACCGCATCGCAGTGCTGCGCGCCGAGCGCGGCATCAGCCGCCAGCAACTGGCTGATGCGATGGACGTGAACTACCAAACCATTGGTTTTTTGGAGCGCGGCGACTACAGCCCCAGTCTCAAGCTGGCGCTCTCGCTGGGTGAGTACTTCGGGCTGCCGGTTGAGGCCATTTTCTCCAAACAGCCGTTGCAGCCGTTGAGCCAGCAGGTCTACGGCCGGGCTGCCGAACGCTACACGCCTAGCACCAAATCAGAGGAAGGCGAATCATGATCTCCACTTCACAGAAGCTATTTGCCCGCCGCAGCGTCCGACGTGTCTCGGTCGTTGTCTACTGGTGCTTCATGGCCGTTGGCTTGTACGAACTTCTATTCGGCAGCAGCTCCGACGTCTTTGGATATATTGTCGGGATTGTAGTGCTCAGCAACCTTACCCTCCGCCTCGGGGGAGTGCGCATTGGAGGGCTCGTCAAGCCATTCCGCAGAGTCCAGTGGAATCGTGGAGAGGTGCAGACGTTGCTTCACCCAGCCGCGCGGTCCGGAACCGAAGCGCCGCTCGACGAGCGTGAAACCGGCGAACGCGACCGGATGCACTTTCTTGCCTATACGTTGACTCGCTGGTTCGCCCTGCTGCTGCTGGCCATCTACGGTCTGATCGCAATCAATTTCCAGACAGCGCTCCGTCAGACCGGCTCAATTTTCTTGTGCCTTCTGACCTTGTCGCTCTGGAGTCTGCCACAAACTATGATTCTGTGGACGGAACCAGATATGGAGCCGGAGAAGTAGATGCTTATTCAATCAGTGCAACCTTAGCGCGTTTGCCGAGGCGAACGGAGACTTGTGCTGGCAGTGCGGGCACGGAAAGCAGCGCAGCTGTGACAACCTCGCCATCGACCTTGACAGCCTTTTCGGTAATCTTTCGGTTGGCTTCGGCGCCGCTGGCGGCGAGGCCCATCTGGACTAGCAATTTCGGCAGGCGAATCTGGTTTGGCTCTGGCCCGGCCACATCGGCGTACGCCACGGGAACCATTTCAAGGTCCTCGCTCTGGCCCTTTTGCTGGAACATCCGCGCCCAGTTTTCATCGGTGCTAAGAGCTGCGGCTTCGCCGTGGAAACCGGTGGTGATGGTGCGGGCGAGGCGCTTCTTTACTTCCATGGGGTGCAGCTTGCCGGCAGAGACTTCTGCATGGAGCGCATCGACTTCGGATTGTTTGAGGTCGGTGAGAAGCACCCAGTACTTCCACATCAGATCGTCAGAGATGGACATGAGCTTGCCGTACATCTCGGCGGGCGGCTCGTTGATGCCGATGGCGTTGCCCAAGGATTTGGACATTTTCTGGACGCCGTCTAAACCCTCCAAAATCGGCGTCATCAGCACGATCTGAGGTTTCTGCCCGTAGTGGCGTTGCAGTTCGCGCCCGCAGAGCAGGTTGAACTTCTGGTCTGTGCCGCCCAACTCCACATCACATTCGAGCGCTACCGAGTCATAGCCCTGCATCACCGGATAGAGCAGCTCGTGGAGGCTGATGGGCTGCTCGGCTTGGAAGCGTTTGCTGAAGTCGTCGCGCTCCAGCATCTGCGAGACGGTGAAGTGCGCCGTGAGACGGATGGTCTCTTCATAGCCCAGCTTGCCCAGCCATTCGGAGTTGTAGCGCACCTCGGTGAGTTTTTCGTCCAGAATCTTGAAGACCTGCGCCTTGTAGGTCTCGGCGTTGGCGTCAATCTGCTCGCGCGTGAGCGGCTTGCGGGTGACGTTGCGGCCGGTGGGGTCGCCGATCAGCGAGGTAAAGTCGCCCACGAGAAAGATGACCGTGTGGCCTAACTGCTGAAAGTGGCTTAGCTTGCGCATCAGCACGGTATGACCGAGGTGCAGGTCGGGCGCGGTGGGGTCAAAGCCGGCCTTGATGCGCAGCGGGCGCCCGGTTTTGCGGCTCTCTTCGAGGCGTTCGCGAAGGTCGCTGACGCGGATAATCTCCGCCGCGCCCTTCTGAAGCAGGTCCATCTGTTCGTCTACGGGTAGAAACGTGCTCATTATGTCTTTCAGTATAAATTCGGGGGCTGGCTGTGTTTGAGAAAGGTGTAGAAGCTGAATTCGTTTGCTCCCAGGCCTCAGGATTGAGCTATTCGATACNNTCCAGTTGGTGACCCTGTAGGGAATTGGGAACGCAGTTCCAGCCAGGCAGACGATGCGGAATTGGTTGAACTCGGCGAACCATAGCCGGCGACGGCAGTGGAGGTCGACTTAAGATTAAGAAAGCATCCAGGGTTTGGCGGGAATGTGCAAGACCCGGTTGGACACGAAGATTCATCCGCGGCTTAGGCCGAGGATGCAAAGTTCGAGGACTATCGGGGAGTCATCATCGACCCAGCCGCAGGTGCAGGATTCGGGGCAACTCGAAGACGCATGGGCGGCACAGCCGGAGGGTGCGAAATTCGGGGAAACTCGAAGATCCATCACCCGGCGCCGAAGGAGCGAAGCTTTGGGGCAACCCGGAGATTCACCATCGGCAGAGCCGGAAGATGCAGGGTTCGGGGCAACCCGGAGCCTCATCAGAAGGCGGCACTGGAGGAGCGTGGATCCGGGGCAACTCGGATGTCTGCCGCCGATGCCGCTGAAGGATGCGAGTCAAGAGGCAACTCAAGACTCCGTCGCCGGTGAGGCCGGAAGATGCAGGGTTCGGGGCAACCCGAAGCCTCATCGGAAGGCGGCACTGGAAGAGCGAAGACTCGGGGCAACCCGGAGCTTCAGCGCCGATGCTGCTGAAGGATGCGAGATTCGAGGCAACTCGAATGTCCATCGCCGGCACGGCCGGAAGATGCAGGATTCGGGGCAACCCGGAACCTCATCGGAAGGTGTTATTGGAGGAGCAGGCTCAGGGGCAACCCGGAGCTTCGCCGCCGGTAGCGCCAAAGGATGCGAGATTCGAGGCAACTCGAAGATCCGTCGCCGGCAATGCCTGAAGAGGCAGGTTTCGAGGAGACTCGGAGCCTGATCGCAGGGCTGAATGGGACGATGCATGGTCTGAGTAACCTGCGAGTTTGCCATAATAAGACGCCAGAGACTTCGGTCTCTGGCGTCTTAGTTTTTGGGCATTGTGAATGTGAATATATTCGTTTCCCACCCTTCGCAAAAGGCGCGAAGGATGGGGCACGGGGCATTTGTGCTATCCCACCCTCCGCAAAAGGCGCGAAGGATGGGGCACCCGCGCTATATCGATAATTAGTTTCTGCTGCGCATTTTGGAAAGCAGTATCAGGATCTCGAGATAGAGCCAGACCAGCGTGACCATGATTCCGAAGGCGCCGTACCATTCCATATATTTGGGAGCGCCGTACTGCACGCCTCTCTCAATGAAATCGAAATCGAGGACCAGATTGAGGGCCGCGACGGCTACGACGATGAGGCTGAAGCCAATGCCGATGGGCCCGGAGCCGTTGATGGAAACGAAGTGGACGCCGAAGAATCCCAGCAGCATCTGGAGCAGGTAAAAGACCATGATGCCGCCGGTGGCAGCGATTACGCCCAGGCGAAACTTCGCCGTCACCTGAATCAGTCCTGAACGATAGGCGAGCAGCAGCACGAAGAGCGTTCCAAAGGTCAGGGCCACGGCCTGCATGGCAATGCCGGGATAGCGCAGGTTGAGCAGCGCCGAGAGGCCGCCGAGTACGAGACCTTCGAGCAGCGCGTAGATGGGCGCGGTGACCGGGGACCATTCTTTTTTGAAGACGGTGACCATGGCTACGATGAATCCGCCAATGCCGCCAACGAGCATCAGCGGCGCGACGGTGGACATATCCTGCTCGGGAAGGAAGAGATGCCACGTCCAGGCCGCGGTCGCGATGGCGCAGAGCAGCAGAATGCCGGTCTTGTTTACGGTGCCATTCAGCGACATGCGGGTGGTTTCGTCGATCACGCCGCCATACCGCGCGCCGGAGAGATTGCGAAACGTATCCTCGCCCAGCGCCGGATTGGATGTCTTCATCAATGCCATGGGGAATCTCCTTGTCGCAATTCCCGGCTGTGCTTTTGCCAGGATATTGCGTGAAACTTCGATGTCTGCTTCAAGTTTAGAACAGGCGGACGGGCAGCATCTCAATTCAGCTCATGGATGGATCGGCGCGGGGGCTCCGGGGTTGAACTGATAGATGCTGTACGTAATGCCTTGCTGGATAGATTCGCCGACCTTCAGGTAACTCGGATTCAAACTCTTCACGTAGACGAGATCGCCGGGACCTAACATTACTGTGGGAATCTCGCCCCTTTGCAACATGCCTTCGATGCCGCCATTCAGTTCCCGCGAGCGCGCCGCATCCTGAAAGTTAGGATCAATGACTAATGCAGGAGCGTTGTTTTCCGTGGATAGCCACGGTAACTCGAATGCTCCATCGGTGGTGAAGATGGGCCGCTTCATGGTTGCCAGTTGATCGCGCAGCACTACTGCGTCTGCGTATTCGGACGCCGTGGCAATGGTCGCCATGTCCCGCTTACCAGTGTGATGATAACCGATGGCTGCGCCAGCGATCTGGGTTGCGGGTTGTATGCAGCCGAAGAGAACGAGTGAGGTCACGAGCCTTCCCGGCACGGTGAAGACGGCTAACTGCAGCAGAGTGGAACCTGCAACGAAGGCTTCGAAAAGATAGTTGGATGTTCCGCCCACCTTGCCCATGCCCGCTATGCCAACGAGCAGCGCAACGGCAAAGACGGTCACTAACATGCGGATTCTCGTATCGGCATTGCGCACGCCGCCTGAGGCGCGCAACAAAACAAAGGGAGCGGCGACCCAATATAGATTGAGGAATACGGCGGTAACTCCCGTGCCGAGCGCGTGCAGAATCCAGGGAAGGCCGAAGTTGAATCCTTTGACCATCTGCGGCGCGACCAGGATGCTGAATCGGTACTCAGGCGTTCCCATAAGAAGCGTCGCGGCGACCAACACGGCAAAGACCGCGACTAACATGGCGAGATTGCGCCACCGCTTATTCAGAATTAACCAGAGGCAGATGCCCACGAAGGCAAGAACCACCGACTGCTTGAAGGCCCACGCGAGATAGAGCAGGAGGCCCGCATACGCAAAGCAGAATCGCGGCTGGCGCACGACGACCCATAAGGCAATCATTACCAGCGCGGCAGCGGCCATGTCCGGCCGGATACTAAGTGCCCAATACTTGACGAGCGAAGTGCAAAGCCAGAGGCTCAGTGAAAGTGCGAGAGAAAACGCGCTGCCAGTTCCGCGGAGCTTGAGGAAGGAGCGCACGAGCCTCCACTGCGCGAAAGCGCCCGCGAGCGCAAAGAACAGCGTGAACTGGCGTCCCCAGGTCAGGATGGCGGCGTCCCATGCGCCAACCAGCCTGAGCAAACAGGCATAGGTGTAATAGAAGAGGTAGTTATACATCGAAAGCGAAAATGGAAATGCGAATGGCCATGTATAAACGGGCCGATGGTTCATGCATCTCCATACGGAGTCGATCATGGGTGATTCGACTGCTGTGGAGCAAAACAGTGCGCCATAGCGCCAGACGCTGACGATGCGAATGAGATAAACAGCGAGGTTCAGGGCAAAGAAGGCGACGACTGCGGCGGCCCGCCGGTGCGAAAGGGTCCAAACCCGATCCTGCGAGATACTCAAGCCGGAATCGCGCGTAACTTCTTTCATGTGTGACCTGCTCCTAGTACGAGCCAGCAATTCTTGATAGGGCCAAATAAAGGATAGGGTAACATGGCCTCCGATTCAAGGGCAGCCCTTCCCAGCGTCCGGAACTCAGTGCATCGGCGCCGCTTCATCACCCGCGCCCGCGCCGGGCTTGTTCCTGCTCAGCATGAGGGCCAGCACCACAAGTCCCATGGACATCCACGATAACTCCATGTAGACATCCTGGTAGCCTTGCATCTGCGCCTGGCGATTGAGCTGGTTATAGATGTTCGCCAGCGCCATGGCTTTGCCGTTGGGCGCGCCGAAGCTCGAACCGAGGAAGCCGGTAAGCGTCTGCACATGCTGCTGGAAAGCGCTGGAGGCCGAGGTCATGGCGTTTTGCAGATGCTGCTGATGCCACATGGTGCGGCGGGTCACCTGAGAGTTGGTGACGGCGATCAGGATGCTGCCGCCGATGTTTCGCGCGAAGTTGATGAGGCCGGCGACCTGGTTGCTCTGCTCCCTGGGCAAGCCCACATAGGCGGCCGTGGTGATGGAGATAAAGCAGAACGGGATGGGCATCATTTGAATGACGCGCAGCCAGGATGCGGCGGGGAACGACATATCCAACGTGGTGATGTTAGCCGCGTAGCGGAAGGTAAGCACGAAAAGTGCGAAGCCGGTCATGGCCAGATAGCGCGCGGCCACCTTGCCGGTGGCGTAGCCGGCCATGGGCATTACAAACAGCAGCGTCACGCCGCCCGCGGTCAGCGCCAACCCGGCGGTGGTCGCGGTCCAGCCCAGCAGTTGCTGCATGAACTGCGGCTGCAAGACGGTGTTGGCGTTCAGCACGCCGCCCACCAGCATCATCAGAAAACAACAGATGGCGAAGTTTCTGTAGCGGAAGAGCTTGATGTTGATCAGCGGATTCTTGTGACGCCACTCCCACCAGATCAGCGCGATCATGCCGCCGACAAACAGAACAGCAACGAAGCGGATGAAGCCGGAGGCGAACCAGGCATTTTCTTCGCCCTTGTCGAGCATGATCTGCATGCCGCCCATGGCGATGGTGAGAAAGCCAAAACCGAGGTAGTCCATGCTCCGCAGCCGGGAGCGGTCGGCCTTGATCCACGGCGGATCTTCCACTAGCCGCGAGACCAGAAAGAAGGCCAGGATGCCCACCGGAATGTTGATGAAGAAGATCCAGCGCCAGGTGAAATTATCGGTAATCCAGCCGCCCAAGGTGGGACCGATGGAGGGCGCGAGCACGGCGACCAGGCCGTAAAGAGCGAAGGCCTGCCCGCGTTTTTGCGGCTCAAAGCTGTCGGCCATGATGGCCTGGGCCATGGGCTGCATTCCGCCGCCGCCTATGCCTTGAATCACGCGAAAGAGCAGCAGCATGGGCAGCGACGGCGCCGCGCCGCACAGAAAACTGGAGACGGTAAAAATAATGATGCACAGCACAAAGAAATTTCGCCGGCCCATCACGCTCGAGGCCCATGCGCCCATGGGCAACACGATGGCATTCGAGAGCAGATAGCTGGTCAGCACCCAGGTTGCTTCGTTGGTGCTGGCGCCCAGCGAGCCCGCGATGTGAGGCAGGGCTACGTTGGCGATGGAGGTGTCGAGGTTCTCCATGAATGCGGCCAGCGCTACGCAGGCGGCAACAATCCATGGATTCACTCTGGGTTTCCAGAGCGCGCTGGGGCCAGGCTGCTGTATTTCCATGGTCCTGGGCGTTTCCGGCGCGCCGGGCTGGCCTGATGATGGGGGCGGGAAATCGGACAAAAACTACTCCTTGACGGCTGTGATCCAACTTTTGGGAACCGGAGAAGCGCGGCGCTAACGGGAGTTGATGCCGGGCGAGAGCCTCGCAGCGGAATACCTCATCGCGGGCAACTCAGTTTTGACTTGCTATATGAATAGATTCGCTTTCCCGCCGTTGGGGTTCATCAATCTCCGGCGGCGGCAAGGTCCGGGCCTGCCGCGTGCGTGAGGTCCGCGTCCGCGCCGCCTTTGGGTCTGCGCCAGCCCACCAGCGCGATGGCCAGCGCCACAACCTGCATGGCGACAATAAAGGCCACACAGGCCGGCCACTTGCCCAGCGCCCAGAATGCTCCGGGGACAACTCCGGCGGCGGTGCCTCCAAAGTAGTAGCAGGTGAGGTAAACCCCGGCAGCGGTCACGCGCGCCTCAGCGGGCGCGGCCACGCGCAGATGGCTCTGCGCGGCGGTTTGCGCGATGAAGGTGCCTGTGGAAACCATCGCCAGTCCCAGGATGACGATGGGCAGCGACGGCGACAGGGTGATCAGGACGCCAGCCATGGTGCAGACAATCGCCCCGCTGATGCCCGCGCGCAATCCCACGCGGGTGATGATGTAGCCGGCGGTGGGCGTGACCACAAGGCCGATCAGGTAGACGAGAAACAGCGAGCTGATGGCGGCCGTTGACAGGCTGAATGGCGCGGCGCTCAGGTGGAAGGTGATCCAGGTAAAGACGCCCACCAGCGTGAAGAGAACGTCGAATCCCACGGCGTATGTAGCCACCAGGCGGCGATTGCGAAACAGATCCCGTACCTGCGCAAAGAACGAAGGGCGCGCGCCGGTGAGCGCCACCGGCTGCCGGCGGCATCCGTGAGGAAGCCATGCATACACGGCTGCGGCCCCGACCAGAGCGACCGCCCCAAGCACGAGAAAGCTCACACGCCAATTGAACCAATCGGCCAGGATGCCGGCCAGGTACCGGCTCAAGAAGCCGCCCAGAGCGGTTCCGCTGATGTAAAAGCTCATGATGAAGGCCACGCGGTTGGGCGGCCACTCCTCGCCAATGTAGGTGACCACCACGGCGACGATGCCGGGCACCGCGATGCCCTGAAGAAAGCGCCAGAAGATGAGCTGGGCCAGCGAGGTCGAGGTGGCGGCCAGCAGCGTGGGCACGGCGATGGCGACCATCCAGGCGACGATGACCCGCTTGCGGGGCAGCCGCTCCGTGAACGCGCCCACTATGGGCGCCGTGACGGCCGCGCCCAGCGTGCCCGCGGAAACGGTCAGCGCGACGCCGGTCTTGGAGGCATGAAAGAGATGCGTAAGCAGCGGCAGCAGCGGCTGCGTGATGTAGAGCTCGAGGAACGCGCACACTCCGCAGAGAGTGACAGCGGCCACGGCCAGACTGCTGGGCGAAGAGCGTTCCGATTGTGCGTCAGGCTGCAAGTATCAGGATAATCGATGGACGGGTTGGGCGGGCGGGCCATCGATTGTGATTCGTGTAGAGTGCCTCCTTCGCAGTTTGAGCCTGCGCGATGGCGGTGATTACCACCACCATCGCGAGAACACCATAACGCAAAGCTTTCATTCTGGATTCTCCCGTCGATTACCGCTTACCGACCCACCAACTGCGCATGGAACGCCGGATAACGATCCCCTTCCAGCTTGATCTTTGAGGAGGCATCTTCGAGGTCACGCACGTCGTCAGCAGTTAGTTCAACTTTTGCCGCTCCGAGATTTTCTTCCAGTCGAGCCAGCTTCGTTGTGCCCGGAATCGGAACGATCCACGGTTTCTTCGCAAGGAGCCAGGCTAGTGCGATTTGCGCAGGAGTTGCCTTCTTCCGCGCTGCGAATGAACTCACCATGTCAACCAATGCCTGGTTCGCTTTACGATTCTCTGGACTGAACCGCGGAACGATATTGCGGAAATCCGTGCTGTCGAACTTTGTATCTGAGTTGATTTTGCCTGTCAGGAAGCCTTTGCCAAGAGGGCTGAACGGAACGAAGCCAATTCCAAGCTCTTCAAGGGTGGGCATCACCGTCTCTTCAGGTTCTCGCCAGAAAAGTGAGTACTCGCTCTGGAGCGCAGTGACGGGCTGAACTGCGTGGGCGCGGCGGATGGTCTTCGCGGCAGCTTCGGACATGCCGAAGTGCTTCACCTTGCCTGCCTGAATCAGGTCCTTCACAGCGCCCGCAACATCCTCGATCGGAACATTCAGGTCGACGCGATGTTGGTAGAACAGATCGATGGCATCAATCTTCAGTCGTTTGAGCGAGTCTTCAGCGACTTGTTTAATGTGTTCTGGCCGACTATTGAGAGCGTTCCATTTGCCGCCGTCATCGGGGTTGGCTTCCCACCCGAACTTCGTCGCGATGACTACCTTCCCGCGAAAAGGAGCGAGAGCCTCACCGACAAGCTCTTCGTTCACGAATGGACCGTACACTTCGGCGGTATCGAAGAATGTGACACCGCGCTCCACCGCAGCGTGGATCAGAGAAATCATCTCCTTCTTGTCCTTGGCGGGGCCGTAGGAAAAGCTCATTCCCATGCAACCAAGCCCGATCTCCGACACTTCCAGATTGCTTTTTCCCAATTTACGTTTTTTCATTGTGTTCTCCTCGTCTAATGTTCAGAATTGTTTAGGGACGAACCACAAGGATTCATTTCGACCTTCTTCCGCTCCAGCGGCTACTGCTATTCTTCTTCGAACACTTTCTTCGCAACAGCGATTGCCGACATGGCGCTTGGCCATCCCGAGTAGAAGGCCATGTGCGTGATGAGTTCCACGATTTCTTCTTGTGTCAGACCATTCTCGACACCTTTCTTCAGGTGGAAGGGAAGTTGTTCCGATGCGCGGAGAGCGATCAAGGCAGTGATGGTAGCCAGGCTGCGATCACGCTTTGAAAGCGCGCTTCTCTCCCAGACATCCCCGAACAGAACATCGTCGGTAAGGCTCACGAGCTTGGGGGAGAAGCTGCCAATGGCTTTTTCTGCTCCGGTTGGATGTGTTTTGTTTGCCATAACGGCTCCCTTTACTCGGATTTGAGAGAAGCCATGTCGATGGAGAAACGGTACTTCACGTCAGACTTCACCATTCTCTCGTAGGCTTCGTTGACTTTCTGGATGGGGATGACTTCGACGTCGGCGGTGATGTTGTGCTGACCGCAGAAGTCGAGCATCTCCTGGGTTTCGGCGATGCCGCCGATGAGTGACCCGGATAAGCTGCGGCGGCCCATCAGAAGGCCGAATACGGAGACGGCGAGCGGTTTTTCCGGCGCACCAACCTGGGTGATGTTGCTATCGATGCCGAGCAGATTGATGTAGGCGTTGATATCGTGATCCGCAGCGACGGCGTCCAGGATGAAGTCGAAACTGCCGGCATGCTTCTGCATCTCATCTGCATTGCGGGAGAGGACAACTTCGTCCGCTCCGAGGCGAAGCGCGTCATCCTTCTTGCTGAGCGAGGTGGTAAAGACAACTACGTGCGCGCCGAGCGCATGAGCAAACTTCACGCCCATGTGGCCCAATCCACCAAGACCCACTACGCCCACTTTCTTGCCCTTGGTAACGCCCCAGTGACGCATGGGCGAGTACGTTGTGATTCCGGCGCAGAGCAGCGGAGCGGTCCCGGCAAGGTCAAGATTCGTGGGCACGCGGAGGACAAAGCGCTCGGTGACGACAATGCTGTCGGAGTATCCGCCGTAGGTGACTCCGCTCAAATGCTTGTCGGGGAAGTTGTAGGTGAGGGTCATGCCGGGGCAGAACTGTTCCAGTCCGGCCTTGCACGCGGGACATGTGCCGTCGGAGTCTACCAGACAGCCAACCGCGGCCAGATCGCCGGGCTTGAATTTGGAGACAGCGGAGCCAACCTTGGTAACGCGCCCGACGATCTCATGGCCCGGGACGCAAGGATAAACGGTGGGCATGACGCCGCTCCACTCGTTGCGAACCTGATGAAGATCGGAGTGGCAGATGCCGCAGAAGAGGATTTCGATCTGCACGTCGGTTTCTGTTGGTTCGCGCCGCGTGATGGTGGTGGAAGCAAGCCGCGATGTCGCGCTGGCGGCGGAATAAGCTTTGGCGTTGTTCATCAAGTAACCTCCCGACCTTCTCGGCCGATCTTTGAAACGCAGGGCCAATTGCCTTGCCCCGCGCTTCCTCTCAGTCCAAAGGATAGGATGCGCGGTTCTTTGAGCGGTATCACAATTCTTCCGATTTATTGCCTATTCCTCTGGGCTCGCGGTTTTTTGTGCACACCGCGACAGATTCAGCGGTACGCTGAAATTGGAGGGAGCGCGGAAGCCTTATGGCCAGAGATAAAGATGCAAACGGGAATCTTCCGTCACGCGCCGTTGCGATGCGGAAGGATTTGGCGCGCAAGATCGCAGCGCATATTCGCATGGATGGCAAAGAGGCAACCGGTGTGCCGGGTCTGAGCCTCTACCGCAAGAGCGCTCCAACGCAATGCACTTCCGCGGCCTACGAGCCCGAGCTGATTGTCTTCGTTCAGGGAGAAAAGCGCATCAACGTTGGCGGGACGACACTGGAGTGCAACGAGTCCACATTCCTGCTGACCTCGATTGACATGCCGGTGGTGAGTCAGGTGACAAAGGCCTCGCGGGAAGAACCTATCCTGGCATTGATGCTCAAACTCGAGATGCCGATGGTGCGCGAGATTCTCAGCCAGGAGGAGTTTCACGTCCCAGAAGCAGTCTCAGCCACGCGAGGCATGGCCGTCGGCGAGAGCTCGGTCGAACTGCTTGACGCATGTTCCCGATTGCTCGATCTGCTTGACGCGCCCCAGGATATTCCATTCCTGAGCAATCTGATTCAGCGGGAGGTCATTTACCGCTTGCTGCGCGGACCGCGAGGCGAGAACCTGCGCGCCATTGCCACGCTGGGCGAACAAAGCAACCGGACAGCGAAGGCCGTAGCATGGCTGAGAGAGAACTACGCCAAGCCGTTGCGTGTGGAGGATCTCGCGTCGGTTGCGCAGATGGGCGTTTCCACGCTGCACCATCATTTCCGCTCTCTGACCGCGATGAGCCCGCTGCAATATCAGAAGCAGCTTCGATTGCACACGGCGCGCGTGCGCATGCTCACGGACGGCATGGATGCCGCGAGTGCAGCCTTCGAGGTCGGCTATGAAAGTCCAAGCCAGTTCAGCCGGGAGTACAGCCGGTTCTTTGGCCAGCCGCCGATGCGCGACATCAAAGCACGCCAGCTCACGGGCGCCGCAAGCGAGCGCGATTCACTGTAAGCGCAGTTATTGTTAGCCGCGCAGCCGAAAGGCTCTCTATGGAATCGCTGCAAAAGTCATGCTGGTACAGCGAAGATTCCCTCAGGGGCTAAAGCCCTGGTCATTTTGCTGGATTTATGTACGGGCTAAAGCCCGTACCCTTCAAAGCATTCGCTTGTGCAGAGGCTCCTTAGAGCGGCCAGCAATACAAGCGCCGCCGCGAGCATCCGCCTGGAAGGAACGTTCACCAGTAAGCTTCCTCAATGGACGCTCACATCCTAACGCAAGCCGCCGGCCTGCGTGGGCGCAATAATCTATTTGGTCATCTTGTCCAGATCGAGGTTCAGCAAGAGTACGTTGACGCGGGGCTCGCCCAGCACGCCCAGTTGGCGGCCGGTAATGTGCTGTTCGATGAGCTGGCGTATTTGGTCTTGGCCGATGCCGCGTGCCTTGGCTACGCGGGGAGCCTGAAAGAACGCGGCTTCCGGCGTGATGTCGGGATCGAGGCCGGAGCCGGAGGTGGTGACCATGTCGATGGGCACCGGCTTGCCGGGATTCTGGGCTGCGAGCTTGTCGATGTCGCCCTGAATGCGCGTTACGAGAGCCTTGTTGGATTGCGCAAGATTCGATCCGCCCGATGCGGTGGCGTCATAGCCGTTGCCCGCGGCCGAGGGGCGGGGATGGAAGTACTTGTCGGATGTGAAACTCTGGGCGATCAGCTCGGAGCCGATGACAGTGCCATTCTGAAGCGTGATCAGGCTGCCCGCGGCCTTGTGCGGAAAGATCACGGCGGCGATGCCGGTGACGAACAGCGGATAGCCCAGGCCCAACAGGACGGTGGTCACGATGGTGAAGAGGATTGAGGTCTTCCAGACGGATTGCACGGTCTCTCCTTGCGGGGCAGCGCCCCGAGTCTTACGCCAGATGCACGGCTACCAGAAACATATCGATGGCCTTGATGCCGATGAA
>PLOI01000052.1:13768-13965 GCA_003142015.1 Acidobacteriaceae bacterium
ACGCCCAGCACCGGGAAGACGCCCGCGAACATGGCTGGGATAATGGCGAAATACTTGGCCACGTCGTTGGCGATGGAGAATGTGGTGAGCGCGCCGCGCGTCATGAGCAATTGTTTGCCGATCTCGACAATTTCGATCAGCTTGGTGGGATTGGAGTCGAGATCGACCATGTTCCCGGCTTCTTTCGCGGCTTGCGT
>PLOI01000155.1 GCA_003142015.1 Acidobacteriaceae bacterium
AGGCAGCCGATCAGGTTCATCAGCGTGGACTTGCCGGAGCCCGACGGACCCATGATGGCCACATACTCGTTGTGCTGGATGCGCAGGGAGATGCCGCTCAGCGCAATCACCTGCTGCTCCGAGCCCATGTCGTAGGTGCGCCATAGATCCTCGACGACGATCATGTCGCCGTTGGGCGGAGCCGCGTTTTGCACATCGTCGCTGATGCCGTTCAGAGCCATCCGAATCTCTTCCTTTACTTGCTGCCTGCTGTTGCTGCTTTGAAGAGGCGCGGAAAAGGCCGCTCCGATTCAAAGCTATGAGCCTTTCCGCTTCTTAGGAGCTTCCGCCCGGCGTTGGCGGCTTGGCTGTGTCCCGCTTGACCAGCGCGTTGTTTTTCAAGCCGCGCAGCGTCTTGTAGGGGCCGATTACAATTTCCTGGCCTTCAGTGAGGCCGCTGAGCACCTCGATGTCGGTGGCCCCGGTGATGCCTGTGGTGACGGGCATGAACTTTGCGCGCAACTTGCCGCTCTTGTCCTTGTCTACCACATAGACGCCCTGCACGGGCGTGCTCTTGGCGGCCGGGGCGGAGGAGGCTGAAGCCGCCTGCACGCCGCTTTTGGCGTCGCCGGCCTGTGGGTCAACCATGGTCAACGCCTGGATGGGCAGCGAAAGCACGTTGGACTTGCGGGCCGTGGTGATCTTGGCGGTGGTGCTGAGCCCAGGGCGCATGTCGCTGGAGGGGGTGTCGAGCGTGACTATGACCTTGAAGTCCTTGGCCTCCTCGGTTCCAGTGGTGGACTGCGAGGTGGCCACGCCGGTGGAGCGCAGCAGAGCCTGGTCGCCGACCAGCGTCACGTGCCCTTTGAAGACCTTGCCGGGCAAAGCGTCCACGGTCACATCGGCAGGCTGGCCGATCTGAATGTTGACAATGTCGGTCTCGTCCACCTTCACCTCGGCGGTGATGACGCTCATGTCCGCCAGGGTCATCAGAATCGAGCCCTGGTAGCCCTCAATGCCTTCCACTACCGTTTCGCCTTCGCGGACGGGCAGGTTGGTCACGATGGCGTCAAAGGGAGCCACGGCGGATGTCAGATCGAGCGCATTCTGGTTGGAACGCAGGGTAGCCACCTGCATTTTCAGGTGCCCGCGCAGAGAATCGGTTTGCGCCTTGGCCTGATTCAGCGCTGCCACAGCCTGATCCAGCGAGGCGACATCGGTGTCGTAGGCCGCTTTTTTGGCGTCGAAATCCGATTTGGCCACGATGCCGGCGTCGTAAAGGGGCTGCTCGCGCTCCCAATCCAGCCGCTTCTGCTCCAAATCAGCTTTGGCCTTGGCGACATTGGCTTCGGCAGTTCTTTCCGCGGCAATATCGGCGTCAATGTCGGTTTTGGCGGAGGCGATGGCGGCCTGCTGGCCGGAGACAGCCGCCTCCTGCTGCACATGCTCGATGCTGGCTACCGTCTGGCCCGCCTTCACCATGTCTCCCTCTTTTACAAAGAGGTGGGTGACGCGGCCGAAGGAAGTAGCGCCCAGATTGGCATACGTTCTGGGCTTGATCTGGCCGGTGCCGCTGACCACCGTAACCAGGTCCTGGCGCGCGACTTTGGCGGTGAGAACCTTGGTGTAGCCGGCCTGCTGCCTGTAGATGAACAAGGCCACAAGCCCAACGGCGGCCACTCCGGCAAGAATGAGCAAAATTATCTTTTTCATGCGAGGTACGTGCTCCGGGTCTCTCTAATAGTGTACGCAACTGGCGCCGGCGCGGTTCTCAACAGCCGCCCGAATGCCGCCTTCTCCGTGGTTTGTGCCGGCTGCCGGCGGGTCCGCAGGAAGCGGATGAGTTTCCCTCAGGGGCTAAGCAGGCTGCGGAAAAACTCGGGATTTCGAGTGAAATTGACTGGGAAATGTCCCTCCGGGGCTAAAGCCCGCGTTAATTTTGCTGGCTTTATGCGGGGGTTGAAACCCCCGCCTCCCTCCGAATAGAGTTTTTCCGCAACCTGTAAAGCCCTTTGTTACCTTGCCTTTTTCGGCCCCCTTCGACTTCGCTCAGGGCAGGCTTTGAAGTCGTGCCCAGACACAAGACCGATTTATGCAACCAGTTCTGGTACGGCGCACGCCAGGAACGCGGAAAACGCGCCAGCGCCGCGCGAAATTATGCGGCGGAGCCGAACAGAACAGACAGAACAAACGAACAAACTGAACAAATAGAACAAGCGCGTCTGATTCCTGGACAGGGGAACGACCCTGCCGGTCTCAAAACCCCTTCCACAAACAGTTTAATCCCTCCATGGGAGGCGTTTTTCCGCTTACCCCGGCGGCATTTCCGCGTCCAATAGGCAAGCCACTTTCTACGGAATCTTGCCCTGCCCTGTTCGGACCCGTAGAATAAAGAATCGCAGGAGTTTTCAAGGCAAATGACGCTCAAAAGCTATCGTCTTCTTTTCATCGCATTGGGATGCGGTCTGGTTTTCACACCATCTGCCAGGCTTTCAGCCCAGCAGACGGACAACCCACCGGCACAGGCACAACCCGCCAATGGCCAGAATCAGGAAGTTGACCCGCTCAAGCGCGAGCGCTCCGACAAGGAGAAGTTCGCGGCTCAGAAGGCCGTCCGGCAGGAGTTGAAGGGCGCATACAAAACCTGGCTGGATCAGGATGTGTCCTACATCATCTCCGACGAAGAGCGCAAGGCCTTCAAGACTCTCTCGAACGACGAGGAGCGCGACGCCTTTATCGAAAACTTCTGGCTGCGGCGCAATCCCAATCCGGATTCGCCGGAGAACGAATTCCGCGAAGAGCATTATCGGCGCATCGCTTACGCCAACGAGCACTACGCGGCCGGCAAGCCCGGCTGGAAGACTGACCGCGGCCACATCTACATCTCCTTCGGCCCAGCGGACTCCATCGATTCCCACCCCTCCGGCGGCAGCTACCAGCGGCCCATGGACGAAGGCGGCGGCGAAACNNTTCACCATCGACCGCAGCGAAAAGGACGCGCTATTGCACGTTCCCGGCGCCGGCGCCACGCAGTATGAGGAGATGGGCCAGGCCAAGAAGGCCGACCGCTTCAAAGGCGGCCTGGAAAGCCTGGGCACGGGTCCGATGTCCCAGGGCCAGGAGTCGAAGCAGTTCGACCGCATTGAGCTGGCAGCCAAGATATTTGCGCCTCCTCCGATCAAGTTCAAAGATTTGGACGCTTTTATGTCCGAGCACAAACTGCTGACGGGCCCGGTCTTCCCGTTCGATGTCCGCACGGACTTTATGAAGGTGACCGAAAGCACGGATCTGGTTCCGGTCACGCTGCAGATGAAGAATCGCGATATCACCTTTGTCACGAAGGACGGCGTGGCCAGGGGCGTGGTTAACATTCTGGGCAAGGTCACCACCATTACAGGCAAGACGGTGCAGACCTTCGAGGATACGGTCGAGGTCGAGCAGCCGTCTGAGCTGCTTGAAAAGTCGCTTGACCACCAATCGGTCTATTGGAAGGCACTGCCCCTGATGCCAGGCCTCTACCGGCTCGATATTGTCATCAAGGACGTAAACAACCCGGACCATGTAGGCATTTACGGGCGCGCCCTGAATGTGCCGACCTACCACGATGAGAAGCTGGGCACCTCGACGCTGATTCTGGCCGACCAGATGAATTCTGTGAGTTCCCACTCCATCGGCAGCGGCAATTTTGTCATCGGGAACACCTTCATCCGGCCCCGCGTGAGCAGCCCTACCCCGTCCAATCCGAACCCTCCGGTCAAATTCAGGCGCGACCAACAGCTCAGCTTCTGGATGCAGGTCTACAACCTGGGCATCGACGAGGCCACCAAGAGCAACCAGGCCACGGTGACCTATCAGATATCCAAGACCGTTGCCGCCACGGCCACCACCGCTGCCAGCGACACCGTGGTTTTTGAAAAACAACTGGATTCAAAGGATTTGGGCTCTCATAGCGACCAGATGACGGTGGAGAATACATTGCCCATGGCGGGGCTCGAACCAGGGAAATACAAGGTGACGATCAAGGTAAATGACGGAATCTCGAAACAGGAGATTGCGCAATCGGCGCCTTTTGTCGTGGAATAGTACCTGTCCAGCGCAAGCGGGCTACCGGACCCAAGATCCGGAGGCCCACCGGGATTTTGATTTGCAGTAAATTTGCCAGGACGCCGCCAGGTCACCAACGACAGCGATGACCAAGACGGTCCATCTCGTTGCTTTCGCCGTGCTGATTGCCTTTGGCAGCGCCTCGCTCTATGGAGCCGCCCCTGGATCGGTCTCCGGCACGGTGCGCGATTCGACTGGAGTTCCGCAGATTGGCGCCGAGGTGCAGATGCTGGGCGCTGATCTGACGGTCATCGCCAGCGTCTACACCGATGCGGATGGCCGCTTTATTATCCCCTCGGTTCTTCCTGGCCGCTATGCGTTCAAGGCCATCGGCGCCTGGTTTCTGCCGTCACTGCGCGAGAACATTCGCGTCCGCGCCAACACTGTAGTCAATCTCACGCTGAATACGCTCTACGAGGCGATGCAGTGGCTGCCGGCTGAGCCGCGCTCGGGCAACGCCCAGAAAGACGACTGGGCCTGGACCCTGCGCTCGGCCGCCAACCGGCCTCTGCTGCGCTGGCTTGAGGATGGTCCGCTGGTGGTGGTCTCGGATGGGTCCGGCGCGCATCCCCGGCTGAAGGCCCGCCTGATGGCCAGCGGCCAGGAGGGCACGTTCGGCGAGAGCGGCGAACGAATTGCCGCCGCAATTGAAGACACGCCTTCCGACAGCCGCGAACTGCTGGCACGCGTGGAATTCGACCCCAGTTCCAATGCCGGCATGGAGTCCATGCTGGGCTTCCGCCAGGATCTGGGTTTTGCCGGCTCGGTGCAATCCGTGGCCGCCGTGGCTCTCCATCCGGATATGACCGCCGCCGGCGCCGCGGGGGTGGATGAGGCCGCGATTCGCAGTTGGGAGACGATCCATCTGGGAGACGAGTTCGAGGCCGAGGCCGGTTCCACACAGGTGCTGGCGCGGCTCTCCTCAGCTTCTCCTGACACCGTGGCTGCCATACTGCCCTTTGCCTCCGCAGGCTGGCGAGGAGCCGACTCCGCAATTCGCTATCGGATGACCACTTTTCTTCCGGGCGCTCCGGGAGCAGAAGATTCGCAGGCCCGGTCGTGGCTGCCTGACATCACTGCGCGCAACGGCAGTCTGGCAATCGAACACGGGCTACACCAGGAACTCGGCTGGGCGCGAAATACAGACAACTCCGGCATCGGCGTGCTGGTCTTCGCCGACAGAATCGACGATCCGGTCGTCGAGGCTATGAGCCACTTTGCCGCAGGTAATTCCACCGCATCCGCAGTGCTTTTCGACCCAATGAGCGGTCTGGTCCGCGCTGTTGGCCCGGAGTTTTCCGATGCCGGCGTGACGGCCAACTTTGAGCACCGCTTGCCCGGCGGCAATCAGTTCCGCGTGGAGTACGCATACGGCAATGCGCTGGTGATGCCTTCCTCGGCGCAGTCCGCGACCCTGGCTCAGTTGCTTGCCGGCGCCCATCCTCGCGCCGCGCAGAGCTACGCGCTCTCGCTTTCCGGCACTCTCGACGGCACACAGATCCGATGGCGGGCCAGCTACCGGTGGCAGCCTGAAGATACCGTCACCCAGGTTGCCCCCTTCACGGCAGACGCCGCCGAGCCTTACCTGAACCTGAATCTTCGCCAGCCGATTCATCTGAGCCGCGACAGCTCAGGCCATTTCTATGCGCTGGTGGATGTGCGCAACCTGCTGGCGCAAGGCTATCGCCCGTATCTCTTGAGCGATGGCTCGCTGCTGATCTTCGCTCAGGATCAGCGCGGCATCAGCGCCGGTCTCGCCTTCAACTTCTAGAACACAAGCCCTGGCTCCGCCATCTTCAGCGTTTTGAAACGGCCCCGCCTCTGTGCTATATTTTTCATGTAGGAGCAGGAATTCCTGCCTGCTCAAGCCGTGTGCAAGCCCTGTCGCCGCACGGTTTTTTCTGGTGGCATGGACGCGTAGCTCAACTGGCAGAGCATTCGGCTCTTAACCGACAGGTTGNNCGATTCCTACCGCGTCCACCAAATAAGATCAACAACTTAGAGCAACCTAGGGAGCCTCTGATTAAGTTCCCCAACCGCGCCCTGCCTGCATAAAATTGTAAGTAGATGGAGAGGGCGATGCGGCAGATACCGTGAACCAGTATCTGGACAGTAAAGGCATTCGCATCTCTGCCGGCACGATAGTTGATGCCACCATCATCGCGGCTCCGTGGTCGACCAAGAACAGCAAGAAGGAACGCGATCCCGAGATGCATCAGACGAAGAAAGGAAACCAGTACTACTTCGGAGCCAGGGCGCATATCGGCGTTGACAGCAAAGAAGGTGTTGTTCACTCGGTCTGCACGTCGGCGGCCTCGGTGCATGACAAGCATATGCTGCCTGACTTACTGCACGGCGAAGAGAAGAAGGTCTGGGGCGACGCGGGTTATCAGGGGCAAACGAAGGTGATCCACGCGGCTGCGCCCAAAGCCCAGGACATGACCAATCGCCGCGTGAAGACCAAGCAAGGCGTGGATGAAGACGAGAAGCGCAAGAACCGGACTAAGTTGCGAGTTAGAGCCAAGGTGGAGTGGCCCTTTCGCATCCTGAAGCGCGTCTTCAAGTACACCAAAGTTCGCTATCGCGGCTTGAAGAAGAATCACGCATGGCTGCTGACGGCTTTCGCTCTGGTCAATCTCTACCAACACCGCAAGCGCTTGTCCCCCGTGGAGGCGTAGTGTCCCCGGAGACCGGGAAATGGCCTCCAGAGACACCCAACGAAGCACCGCAAGACGCATTTATCCGGCAATTTACCGCAGGCTGAAGAAAAATCCCGGCAAGAAACGCCCTCATGCCTTTCTTGCTAAAAAAGAAGTGGGCTTAATCAGAGGTTCCCTGGATCGCCGGTACGAAAACTCTTACCCATGAACCACATTTTAAAACGGAGGCGAGAGGATCGATCTATCCCCGACAGGCTCCTAGGGGCCCGCAAAAGCCAATCAGGCGGTGCGCTTTATCGCGCGCCCTGCTTGAGGATTTGGTCGGCAAAGTAGTTGTGAACCTTGGCCTCGTCGTGGAGCACTTCGAAGTAGGCGTTCTGCAGCAGTTGCGCGTGGCCTTCGCGAAGGCCGCGGCGGATGACCTGCTGCACGCGCGGGTCGTTCAACTCGCGCTGGCCTGCCGGCTCCCGCGCGACCAGCTTGTAGATCGCGTAACCGATGATCCGGCGGCCGGAGCCTGTTCCGTTGTAGACCGGAAGAATCTCGGTGATCTCTCCCTGCTTGAGCTTGCTGACGGCGTTGTAAACGTCTGGTTCGCCGCGCAGTTGGGTCTCTGGTATGAAGCCCATGTCGCCGCCATTTGCGGCGGTGTTCGGATTCTCTGAGAAGTTCATTGCCACGTCACCGAAATCCTGGCCGGCTTCGAGGCGCGTGTGCAGCGCCTGAATCTTCTTTTTTGCGTCGGCGTCGCCGGAGGCCTTGTTGTTTTGCAGATTGCCGGTCTGCTGCGCTGACCCCGTGGTGACCGCGATCTGCGCCAGGTGGTACTGCGGCTCGATCAGGTTGAACTCCGACTTATGCGCCGCATAGTAGCTGGTGATCTCCGCGTCGGTGATGTTGATCTTCGACTCGATTTCCTTGTTGAGCAGCTTCGTTTTGGTCAACGAGCGGCGCAGGTCGCGCTTCAGGTCGTCAACGGTGATGTTGCGCGCCTGGAGCTGCTTGTCGAACTCTTCCTGCGTGTAGGGCGCCTTCATCTCGGTCATCTTGGCGTTGACGTCCTCGTCGCTGGCAGTGAGATTGAGCTTGGAGGCGCGCTGCCAGAGAATCTCGTCGTCAATCATCTGTTTCAGAATATTCAGCCGGACAATGTCGGCCTGCTCGGGCGAGGGCTTCTGGGGATTGTCGCCCAGGTTGGCCTTATAGTACTTCTCCAGCTCCGAGCGCAGAATATCCTTGCCATTCACGGTTGCCATCACGTCGGGAGAGGGCGAGCGGTGACACCCGTTCACCGCGGCAACCAGGGTTACCCCACAAAGAATGAGGACTGTCAAGCGGAAAGAGGTGCGACAAAAGGCTTCGATTTGCAACCTGGTATCTCCTGGGGGACACAAAGCTCCCCGGCAATCAAGAATAAACCCCAAGGCTTGTGCGGCGATACGCAATTTCACAGACGCGTCCGCCAGTTGTCGTTCCTCCCACCCGATAAGCGATAGAAACGAAGATGCGAGAGCCGGCCGGCTACTTGCTTGTCCCCGCTGGCTGGGCCGGCGCGGCCGGCGGTTGCTCTCCAGCGGCGCGCAGGGCGCGGTCAATCACCATCCACACCTGCTCCTGCGGGAGGGCGCCGCCAATGCGCTCCCCCTCCACAAACACCGCGGGCGTTCCTTCCACTCTCAGTGCCTCGCCTTCCTTCATCGAGGTGCGCACATTGGTTTCGTCCTGCGCGGCCATACAGGCGTCCAGCTTGACGGAGTCGAGCTTGCCCAGCTGAGCCTCCTGGCGGGCGATGCGGTTCAGCGCGTCAAAGCTCTTTGCCAGATCCCGATCGTCGCCGTTGACCTCCTGGCCGTGGAAGTGAAGGTAGTCCACATAGTTCCAGTAGACCTCGCCGCTTTGCGCGGCCAGGCAATTGGCATCTACGGCGGCGTGCATGGCCCACGGGTGCATTTCCGGGGGTAAAGGGAAGTCCTTGTAGATAAAGCGCACCTGGCCCTTGTAGTGCTCAAGGGTGGCCGGAAAGAGCGCGTGGTGCATCTGGGCGCAGTAGCCGCACTCAAGGTCGTCGAAGCTGATGACCGTGACCTTTGCCGCGGGATTGCCGCGGATGGGGCGGCCGGTCACGTCGATCGAAAAGAGCGGGTCGTTGGCCAGGTCGAACTTGTCCAGACGGGCCAGCGTTTTGCCATCGGTTGAGATCAGAAAGTCAACCAACGTTTTCTTGGCGCCGTGCGAGAGCGTGACGGGCAGCGCGTCATAGCCGGGAATCTGGCTTGGCGTGCGCGCGCCAAGAGCCACATCGAGATCTGGCGGCACGTTGTACTCGGAGCGGACCATAACTTCGATGCGGCGGTTCAGTGCCAGGTCCTGGGCTGCTTGCGCGGCGGGTTGGGCTTTGCAGCCCACGGCCAGGCCCAGTGCGAGCAGGCCAGTCAGAAAGTGAATACGTGACAAAGGCTAATCCTCTCAGAAAAGGATACCCCAGCGGGGCGGGTGCGGGGTTGGCTAGAGCGGTTCTAATAGGCTGGCGGTAGGGTGGGGTCGCGGAAAGCAGTGTTGGAGCGGCGAATGTCGCCCAGAGAGCCGAAGTTGGCCAAGGTAAAGCTATAGAGGTACTGGGTCTCCTCGCGGATCGTACCGAGATCGAAGCGCCGGTAGCCGAAGGTAAGGCCGCAGCAGTTCCAGTTATAGACGGCCTGCGCGCTGGCGTATTGCAGCTGGCCATGGGTAAAGTCGTAACCGCCGTTGGCGGCCAGGTTGAATCCCTTGCCGCTCTGCTTGCCGACGGAAAAGAACGGCTGCACCTGTTGGCTCTTGATGGTGGTGGCGGCGCTGCCGTTCTCATCGACAGCGTTGAGCATGGCGTGGCCTACGCCGACGGTAGTGCGGCCCCAACTGTAGCCCGCGTACATGTTGTCGGCGCCGAATAGTCCGGCCTTGGGGTCGTAGTCCAGGTCCCATTGGATGCGCAGGTTGTCGATGGCCTCAAAGCGCAGGCGCGAGGTCACAGGCGATAAGTTGCGCGGCCCGGTGAGGAACGCGGCCCCACTCAGGTCCAGCGTGGCGTCGAAGACATTGCGGCGGTCGGAAATCAGCGCCCCGCCGAAGCTGGAATCGATGTAGAACTTCTGCGCGACCTGCCAACTGGCCCACTCGCGGGGCTGCGTCTGCTGACAGTCTTTTGAAGCAGTCTTGTCGTCCGTCGAAGCACAGGACTGGCCGCCGGCGGGACGCAGATAAAAGCGCTGGGTGAGGGAGTAGCCAACTTCGTTGGTATTGGTGGCGATGTCCGTCGTGTCCATCAGCAGCACTCTTTGCGCCTGTGAGCCGATGCCGCCCACGTATCGGTAGGTGATCTCCGGTTCGATCACATGGCGCATCTCGCGGTTCCAGCGGATGAGCGCAAAGTCGCGTTCCATAGCCGGCGGCCGCAGATCCACCGAGGCTTCAAAATCGGTCCGGTTCAGCGCATCGTGGCTGATGGTTGGAACACCGCCGTTGGTGCCGAGCAGGTCAGGTGTCTGGCTGATGGTATATGCAGTCTCACGCAGCGCTCCTTCGGCCATCACGTTCCAGCCGCCAGCCGCCAGCGGCAGGGCGAGGTGAGGATAGAAATCGACGCGGCCGGCGTTGCGCGCATGGAAGCTGGCCCCGATGGTGGTGCTTCCGGGCGTGGTTGGCTCTCCGGGATCGGAGCGGGTCAGATAGCTGAGCGACGATCCCATCCCCCAATAAAGCGGCGAGGCGTTCAGCGGCCGGTCCAGCACATCGAAGCGCAGGCTCGGCAGGTGAAGAATCCTCGCCTGATTGGCGTTGATCGAGGCCGTATCGGTCACCGTGGTTCCCGAGGTGCCGGCGAAGGTCTGGAACCGGTCCAGCGAGACGGAGGGAACAAATCCGCGATGAGCATTGGTGAGCGACATGTCACTCTTTACCTCGGAACTGACCGCCTGCCAGTAGTCGTCGTTGAAGACCAGCCGGTAGACGTAGCTGGAGAGGTATTCGATGTTGCCCGCCAGGTGCGTTGAAGAACTGAGATCCTTGCGGCCCAGCGCGCTGATGTCCACTCCGCCTTCGTTGGTAAGCACCAGGCTCGCCGGGTCCGTCGCGCTGGGCAGCTCAACCCCGCGATCCAGCAGGGCATTCCAGCGCGCGGTCAGGTGGTCCAGTCCGGAACCTTTATAGCGGAAGTCGCCGTTGGGCGCCCAGCCGCGCTTGCTGTAGTACTCCGTGCCAACAGTCATATCCATGCTGCGATTGATTACCCAGTAGAATTGCTCGCCAAACGTGTAGCCCCTGATTGACGATCCCGTGCTGATGACAGGGATAAGAAATCCGCTCTCGCGGCCTGTCTCGTCCACCGGATGGCGAAGGTATGGCAGGTAAAAAATGGGCACGTTGAGAAATTTGAAGAGGGCATTGGCCGTCGAGGCCTTGCCGTCCTGCACCTTGATCGAGCGGGAGATGATCTGCCAGTCCGGCTTAGGCAAGCGGCAGTTGGTCATCGTGCCGTCAATGATCTGGTAGTTGCCCTCGCCGGTCTCCAGCACCACCCTCCCGGCAAAAAAGAATGGCGTGGTGGTGGAATAAACCGACGTGCGGCCTAGCGTGCGCACACCCTGCGAACCATGCACGCTGAAATAGCGCGCGGTGTGCATATTCAGCCGCATATCCCCATAATCGGCGTAGAGGAGCACATCATTGGGTCCGCCAGCCACTTGCAGGTGGCCGTCCGCGTCCAACTCCGTGGTGGATTGGTCATAGACAACCTTGTCGGCATGCAGAATGTAGTCGCGATAGTGGACCACCACCCCGCCGGTCAGGGTCCAGGTGTTTCCCACGCGAGTCTGTCTCTCGGCCTCCCATTCCACCGGCACGCCGCTTGGCGGTATTGGCTCCGGTTGGGCTATGGGCAGAATCTCCTGGCCGGGGTCGTCCGGGAGGGAGGGTGAAAGCTCAGCGCCCGCGCCGCTTTGGCCGGAGCCATTCGTTGCGGTCGTGCCCGCTCGATTAGCGTCCTGGGTCGCGGGGAGTGCCGCATTGGTCAACGCCTGTCCCCGAAGTATCAGGTGACAGACGGTCAGCATCGTGATAAATACTAAGGTGCGAGGGCGCATTCCGGGACCTAGGTCAGCATAGCAAAACAGGCTGTCTTGGTATCGGGCGCGCGCCGCGCAGCTCTGGCATCAGGCAAGAAATTCGGATGATTTCCACCGCGCTCGGATCCCGCGATCCGGGCCATGCCTGTGTTTTTCCCCGCGCAACCTCCCTTCTGTCTTGAAAGGAACGTCCTCCAAGCCCGGTTATAACGGGTTTCAGGGACCTGAACTGCACGTCCGAACGCCGGAAATCGGCTGGATGGTGCCTCAGAAGGGACACGAAAGCTTTGAGCACATCTGTAAGCCTGTCTAACTCCGCAATTTCCTGGAAGCAGGAAGTGAGTCGGCGCATTGCCGCGCACCAGAGCCGCGGCTTGTTCACGACGAAGCCAGCCGCGCCCGCCCAAAGGCGCATGGCGACTGGCAGCCGCTACGCCCAGGCAGTCGCCCGCGTGGCCGCGCGTTATGCTCAGGCCCCCAGCTACAGCGAGATGCAGGTTGCCGAGGCCTACGCAGCCCAGCCTGCCGTCCATGCCGCCTTGTCAGGCCAGCAGAGCGCCCCCGCCGGACCACGCCTGTATGAACCAGAACAACCGCAGGCCGCTGCTCCAGTGCAGCCCCCCGTGCGGCACTGGGTACCCGCCATCGTGCCGGCTCGTCCTGCCGTGCCTTCCTCGCTTGCGGCCTGGGAAAGCGAATGTTCCCGCCTCGGCTGGGAGCCGGATTTTATATCGCGCCCCTCCGCCCCGGCCCCGGCCCGCAAGCCACGACCGGCGGAGGCCGTAGCGTTTCCGGTCGAAGATGACTGGGAGCGGCTGGCGGTGGCCGACGGGCCATCAAGCGTCGATGCCATTGAGCCGGTCGAACCGGATCTGCCCATCTACGCCAACCTCATCGAGTTTCCGCGCGAACTGGTAGCGACTCGCAAGAGGCGTCCCCGGCGGGCCGAGGGGCCGTTCGCCGCTGTGGCCCAGAGGCAGTTGAACATCTTCGAGGTGGACCCTGCCGCTATTTCCATCGAACCAGAAGCGGCTGGCGCCACGCCTGCCTGGCCGAGTCCGGAGTGGTCGAGCATAGAGCTGGAAGCTCAACCTATGGACGAACCGGAGTCTCATGACGCGCCGGCTTCACGGCTGGTCCTGCAATTGGCGCCTACCGGCCGCCGGCTGACGGCGGTCCTGGTGGATGGCGCGTTGATCGCCGGCGCAATCATAGGGTCAGCGTTGGTGGCCGCGGCCAACATCGGCCATCCGCTCCCGGCAAAAATAGCGGAAATCAGTGCGGTCTCCGCGCTTCTGCTCGCCGGCCTGCTTTACCAGACGCTCTTCCTCGCGCTAGCTGAGGCCACGCCGGGGATGAAGTGCGCCGGCATCAGCCTGTGCACCTTCGACGGCCAAAGCCCCACCCGCGCACAATCGCGACGGCGGTTGGGCGCGCTGCTCCTGTCTGTGCTTCCGCTGGGGCTGGGCGTAGCCTGGGCTCTCTTCGACGACGATCACCTGTGCTGGCACGATCGCCTGTCAAAGACTTACCTGCGCAAGGGCTGAAAGCCTGCCCCTAGACCCGTTTGACGAGGTGCCGTGTTCCCGCCAAAGAACGCTGCCGGAGCAAGTTCCGGCAGCGTGGAGGAAAAACGGCGGTAACCCTGTGGGCCCAGCGACAAGCTCTCACACTGGAGCCCGCAGATCTGGGAACGGCTGCCGCCGGCTGTCAAAAATCTACGAGTGCGCGGCCCGCAACGCAGGCTGCCCAACCGGCTGGTTCTTGCCGGTGTATCTTCCACCGGGCTGCTTCTCGCTCTCCAGGCGAAACTGGCGAATCATGCCGTCCAGGTCGCCAGCCAGCTTGGCCAGGTTCTTGAGAGCTTCGACTGCTTCCTCGGCGCCTTGCGCATTCTCCACCGATAACTGTGAGATCTGGCCGACTGATTCGGAGATTTCTCCCGAGGCAGCGTTCTGTTGGGTCGCGGCTGTGGCGATCAGGTTAATCTGGTGCTCCACTTGCTGCGAGGATTTGATGATGGCCTCCAGGCTCTTGCGAGCGTGGGCCGTTTCTTCCATGCCGGTCTCCACGGCCGCGCGGCTGTCCTGCATCACCTGAAGAGTCTCGCGCGTCTCTTCCTGGATGCTGCGGATGGTGCCGGCAATCTCCTCGGTGGCGCCCTTGGTGCGCTCGGCCAGGCGGCGAACCTCGCCGGCGACAACCGCGAATCCGCGCCCATGCTCTCCGGCCCTGGCTGCCTCAATGGCCGCGTTCAGGGCCAGCAGATTGGTCTGCTCGCTGATCTCCTGAATAACGCTCACCACCTTGCCGATCTCCTCGGAGCGGTGGGCCAGCGAGGTCATCTTCTCCGAGACGGTGCTGGTGGCCGCGGCAATCTTCTCCATGGTCACGGCCGCGGCCTGCATTACCGCACCGCCCTGATTGGCTGTTTCGGCTGAGACGCGGCTGGCGCTGGCCGCGTTTTCCGCGTTGTGGCTGATCTCGCCGATGGTCGCTGTCATCTCCTGCGTCGCCGCCGCAATCTGGTTGGTCTTGCTGGATTGGGCATTGGCGTTGCCCGCGCTCTGCACCGAGCGGGCGCTCATTTCGGTGGTAGCTGCTGACAGTGTCTCGGCGCCATGGGCCACAGACTGCAAGACGCCGCGCATCGAGGCCACGCTGGTATTCAAAGCGGTCGCAAGCCGGCCAAGCTCATCTCTGCCCGTCTCGTCCACGCTCACCGTCAAGTCCTTCTCCGCCACCCGCTCCAGCGCGGCTGTCGCCGCTTGCAGCGAGGGGGCAATCAGCCGCGTGAGACTGAAGCCGGTCAGCCCGCAAAGCAGCACAATCAGCAGCGTGGCTCCCGTGCTCACCCAAGTGGCGCGATTGCTGGCAATGGTCGCGCCCTGAGACGCATCCGTGCCTAACTTGGCGTGAATCTGAAAGCCGGTGTCCGCCGCCTTCAGAGCATTTTCCAGAGACGCATCCATGGCTTCTGACGCGAGAATATCCAGCGCATCTCCCGCGTTGCCGGCATTCAGCAGGCTGACGCCTCTGTCGCTGGCGTCCTGATATTGTTTGATGGCCGCCACAAACTTCTGATATTGAGGGACCTCTTCGGGAATGAGCAGAGGCTCCATCGCTTTCAAGGCGCTTTGGTAACCGGCCTGAGCCTTCTGGCGCTTGGCGTTGTGGTCTGCCGAACATGCCGGCGTCAGGCACAGCATCAACTCCAGATCCTCCCGCCGTTCGGCATTGACTTCATTGCGGATGTCGCCGATTTCAATCAGGGAGGGAAAATGGTTTCCGCTGACAACCTCGCTCTTGGTGGCAATTCCCCGGAAAGTGATGAATGTGTAAGCGCCCAGCACGATGCACAGACCGCACACAATGCCGAAGGCGTAAACGAACTTGCGGGAGACAGGGAGATTTTTCAGCCAGGACATGCCGGTAACCCTTTCAAATGCGACTCAGGGTTTTTATCGGCGCAAGCCGGCCGGACTTGAGTACTTTCGTTCAGAGGGAAGGTCGGAAGCCCGTTTGTCACGGGCCTTGGCGCATCTGGGTCTGGGCGCCGCATTGACTGCCTCGCGCTTGCGCCGTAGGCTCATATCATGGAATTCAAGGTTAGCGAACTGGAACGGGAGCCTATCGACTTCGACCTGGAACTGGCTCCGGGCGAGGTCGATTTCACCCAAGAGGCCGAGCAGCGCGGGCCGCTGGCTGCCTCGGGCCACGCCGAGGTGCTGCACGAGCACCGGGGCCCCAGGGACATCGTGGCCGACATCCGGCTCAAGGGCAGTTTTTCCGGCAACTTCCAGGTTCCCTGCGCACGTTGCGTCGAGCCGGTCGAGATTCCCCTGGCTGCCGATTTCGACCTGATCTTCCGCCCCGTCGCCGCGGATTCGGAAGCCACCGAACGCTCCATTACTGCGCCGGAGACCGAAATCGGTTATTATCAAGAAGACAGCCTTGCGCTTGAGGATGTGCTGCGTGAGCAGGTACTTTTGTCCCTGCCCGTCAGGACGCTGTGCAAGCCGGACTGCAAAGGACTTTGCCCGCGCTGCGGTGAAAACCGCAACAGCCAGGCCTGCAACTGCGATGAGGGTCCGAGCGACCCCCGCTGGCAAGCGCTGGCTGGCCTCCGTGGCCGGATCGAGTCCAAGGAAATCAGCCCCCAGCGAACATCTGGATAACATCTGGATAATTTGAGGGTGCCAAGGCACGTGCCGCAAGGCAATCAAGCCCCCGTATGGCCTGGAACTGGCCGGGAACGACGGGGACGGCTTGAAGCGGGCCCAGAAACGAAAGGATTTATTGCCATGCCTAATCCGAAAAGGCGCCACTCCACGCGCCGCACCGCACTTCGCCGCTCTCACGACTTTCTCACCGCCGTGGGCGTCTCCGAGTGCCCGGCCTGCCACGAAAAGAAGCTGCCCCATCGCGCCTGTCCCAAGTGCGGCGAGTACAAGGGCCGCGCCGTGATCGTTGTCAAGGAAGCAGAAAAGTAGCTTTCCGCGCCCATGCTCATCGATATTGCGCTTGACGCCGTAGGCACCGACAAAGCTCCCGAGGCGGAGATTCGCGGGGCCATCCTCGCCTGCAAGGCTCTGCCCGTGCGGGTCCACCTCGTTGGGCCTGAGGCGGAGCTGCACGACCTTCTCGACGAATACCTGGAAAACGAAGACCTGCCCATCGTCATCCACCATGCATCGGAACGCATCGGCATGGAGGAGAAGGCGGCGCACGCGGTCCGCACCAAGAAGGATAGCTCCATTCGCATGGGGCTCAAATTGGTGCGCGAGGGCAAGGCAGCCGGTTTTGTCACGGCCGGCAACACTGGCGCGGCCATGGCCACGGCCAAGATGGTGCTGGGCGCTCTGCCCGGCGTGGATCGTCCTGCGCTGGCGACCCCCATGCCCAGCTCCACTGGCAACCCATGCGTCCTGCTCGATGTCGGCGCCAACGTGGATTGCAAGGCGCACAACCTTGCGCAATTTGCCGTGATGGGCGAAATCTATGCCCGCAGCGTGCTCAAGATTGACTCGCCGCGCGTGGGCCTGCTCTCCATCGGCGAAGAAGAAAGCAAGGGCAACGACCTTACCCGCGAGGCTTTTCCGCTGCTCAAGGCGCTGCCCATCCGCTTCATCGGCAACGTTGAGGGCCGCGACATCTTCTCGGGCCAGGCGGACGTGATTGTCTGCGACGGATTTGTGGGCAACGTGGCGCTCAAGACCAGCGAGGGCGTAGGCCGCTTTGTGCGCGATGTGCTGCGCGAGTCGCTGAAACGCACCGTCACCGCCCAGGTAGGCGCGCTGCTCTCTCGCCGCGCCTTCAACGAATTCCGCCACCGCTTGGATTACAGAGAGTATGGCGGCGCGCCGCTGCTGGGGGTGCGCGGAGTCTGCATCATCGGTCACGGCTCCTCCAACGACCGCGCCATCTACAACGGCATTCGCGTGGCCTACGAGTCTGCCAAGGCGGGCACCATTCAGCGCATCGAAGCCGAGTTTGCCATTCGCCCCGAGCGTGCGAGCCATGCGGTCAGCCCCACGGCCAGTCAAAGCGCTCCCGCCGATCAGGCCGCCGGCCCTGACGCGACCATCCAGTAAAACCTCATGCCCGACGATTCCAGACCGTTTCCCGCATTCGACCCCTCAGCGCTGGCCCAACTGGCATGTCCCGCCTGCCTCGGCGCACTGCGCCTGGAAGATGTACGGCTCGTGTGTTCTGCCTGTGGCCGCGCCTACCCGATTGTGGATGGGATTCCGGCGCTGATTGCCGGGAGAGCAGAGAATCCGCAGAGTTGTTTTGACGGCTATTTGCTGGAATCCGCTACCGCCGCTGATAAAAAGGCAGCACGATCAGCAGGGCAAACCCGATGGCCGCAGCAAGGGCCAGCGCAACTAATCCATAGAGCAGAATTAGGTTTGGGCCTTGGGCGGGCTTGTTCTCTGGAGGAGCTTCGGGCGGCTCGGCACCGGCAGTCGGGCGCTCGGCGTCACTCATCCCGCAGCGCCTCGACCGGGTCTAGTTGAGCGGCGCGTGTAGCCGGTACGGTGCCGAAGAAGACACCCACCGAAGTGGCCGCGGCCAGGGCTATGGCCACCGACCAGCCGGAGATGGGCAGATTATAGTTGGTGAAGACGCGGACCGACAGCGGCAAAGCCAGCCCTACAATAGTGCCGACGATGCCGCCGATCAGCGAAATGATAACCGCCTCGGCCAGGAACTGGTACTTGATCTCGCGGTAAGTGGCGCCCAGCGCCTTGCGAATGCCGATCTCGCGCGTGCGGGCGCGCACATTGGCCAGCATGATGTTCATGATGCCCACACCGCCCACCATCAGCGTGACAGCGGAAACCAGAAACAGCACCGCGGTCAGGATGTCGGCTACCTTGGCGGCCGTCGTCAAAACTTCCTTGAGGGTCTGCGTCGTATAAGCCGAGCCGGGCCGGTGGCGCGCCTGGACGATGCGCTTGATCTCGCTGGCGGCTTCGGTCACCTCGTCCATGCTGCGCATCGAAAAATAAATCTGCTTCACATTTTCGGTCCCGGTAAAGTAGCGGGCCACCGAATAGGGAATCAGAATCGTCTGATCCTGGATCTCCGACATGCCCATGTCGTCCACGCTTTGCCTGAAAACGCCGATCACCGTAAAGGGAATGCCGCTGATCTCAAAGCTCTGGCCAACGGCCGCATCCGAGCTGCCAAACCGGTCATGCGCAAACTTCTCGCTGATCACGGCGCACTTGAGGTGGGCTATATCGTCGGTATCGTCCAGAAAGCGGCCCTCGGGCGTGATCAGGTTGCGAATGTTCATGTACTGCGGGCTTACGCCCAGCACCAGCGTATCCTTCACCACGCCCCTGCCATAGCTGATGGGGGTGTGCATTTCCATCACCGGCGAGGAGTACATCACGCTGGGCAACTGCGCCAGCACGGCTTTCTCGTCATCGCGCGTCAGGTAGTCGTTGAAGACAGTCCGCTCCTCGCCCATTGCCCCGCCGCCGCTGTATTCCAGCTCCACCGAGTTGGTCTCCAGCTTCTGCAGTTCCTGAAGGATGAATTGCTTGCCGGTCAGACCGATGGTCACCACCAGGATCACCGAAGCGGTGCCGATGACCATGCCCAGCGCGGTCAACGCGAAGCGCACCTTGCTGGAGCGGAAGCTGTCCACGGCCAGCTTGAGAATCTCGCTGAGCACCATGGTGCGGCGGGCGCTCAAGAGCGTCTCTTCAAAAGTGTGATGGCGGACTTGTTCAGTCGTATTCATCGGTTCCTTTACAGCTTACAGTGGACAGTGGACAGTGAACAGTGGCCAGCCGATTGAAATCAGCCTATAGTGAACCGTCTACGAATCACGCAGGAAAGAGGCAGCCCGCCGCACGCGCTGTACTCATCTGCTCGCTGTTCACTGTTCGCGGACAAAAAACAACCCCGGCGAAAGCCGGGGTTGTTTGTGAATGAAAGACGGAACGGCTTATGCCTTGGCCACAACGCGGCCCACTTCCTTCAGGCGGGCAGCCTTGCCGCGCAATTCGCGGAGGTAAAACAGCTTGGCGCGGCGCACCTTGTAGCTGCGAATCTTCTCGATCTTCTCGATGACCTTGGAGTTGAACGGGAAGATGCGCTCCACGCCCTGGCCAAAGCTCATCTTGCGCACGGTAAACGTGCCTTGAGGGCCTTTGTTGATAGCGATGACCAGGCCTTCAAAGGCCTGCAGGCGTTCCTTATCGCCTTCCTTGATCTTCACTTGGACGCGAACCTGATCGCCAGGCACAAACTCGGGGAGGTCGGTACGCTTGAGCTTGTCTGCCAAGCGCTGCATTACGGGATGAATGGACATTGGGTTTTCCTGCTTTTGGACTCAGAACTTTCAGTTTACTACAAAAGAGAGGGTTTGCGCCTGCGCGAAGCCCTATAGTCTCTCAAGACAATGCATTTAAGGCAGGTGACCCAGATTCACAGGCCAATCGACCACGGAGGAATGCGTTATAGTTTCCCGTATGGATGAGAAACGCGAATTGCTGCGCCACACGCTGGCCACCGTTGCCTATCGAGCCGCCCGCGCCCTCGAAGGCGCGCCCGATCACTTTGCCGGATTTGACGGCGTTGGCCGCCTCCCCGTACAGATTCTGGCCCACATGGGCGACCTCTTTGACTGGGCGTTGAGCGCGGCCATCGGGCAGGATCGCTGGCAAGCCACCCAGCCGCGCGCCTGGGCCGACGAGCAGCGCCGCTTCTTTCAGTCGCTGCAAACCCTGGACGCGTTTCTCGCCTCCGATGCGCCGCTCCACGCCACGGCCGAGCAGCTTTTCCAGGGCCCAGTGGCCGATGCGCTCATCCATGTGGGCCAATTGGCCATGTTGCGCCGTCTCTCCGGCAGCCCTGCCCGCGGCGAGAATTTTTTCGTAGCCGACATCAAGGCCGGCCAGGTCGGAGCCGATCAGCCCGCGCCCGTCCGTCCGTTCAAAGCCCGCTAGCGGGTAGCCCCATCGTCAACGAATGTTGGGTGCCCCATCCTTCCGCGCACTTTGCGGAAGGGTGGGACAGCACGATGTCCATATTCCAGGAACGCGGAAGATGCGCCTTACACGCCTTCTATTGGAACGCCAGCGGCTTCCAGACGCCATCCTGCTTTAGAGCCAATTGCAGCGGCCGGGGCGGTCCCTTCGGCGGGACCGTCACTTCAATCCAAAGCTCCTGGCCCTGCCTGAGACGGGTTGGGTCCGCGGCGTGTTCGGCAATGTAAAAGTCCACCGGCTCGTCGAGGCGCAGGTTATCGCAGGACGATCCCGAGAGCGCCGTCACGTTGACTCCCTTCGAGCGCAAATCTGCCTCCGGAATCCGTATGGCCAGCAGCTTGTTCTTTTCCACCTTGAGATTGGCGCGGAACGTAATCGGATACTGATCATCGTTGACGGTGTAACCGGTCGCCCTCGTCGTGCCGTCGGCGTTGCGCGGAAAGGTGGCGCGTAGCGCGGAGGGCAGCGTGCTCTGGCAGCCGTCTACGGTAAGCCGCAGGCTCAAATACCGGCCACGCATCACCATGTTTGGATCGTAGGCCTCCGCATGCGTCCATGCCCGCGGGCATGTAGCGCGCTGGTAGAGGTACTTGGCCGCAATCGACGAGACCAGCGCCAACTGAATTACCAATAAGACGATGGAGGTTTTTGCCAATTTCATTTTGCCTCCTGAGAATTCATGGCGGAAATCTCCGCTTTTCCCATGCCGGCCACGAGGTTGCGCCGAGTTTTCTCCAGCGCCCACCCGCCGGCAAGGAAGAGAATGCCCAGCCCGATCAACCCCAGCGAACGATCAAGTTTGTCCATGATGTCGCTGAAGTAGAACCAGCCGACGCTGATGGCGAAGCCCAAAATGCCCAAGTTGACCAGAGCCTTGCTGGCCAGCCGCACGCCCCACCAGACGATGAAGACGGCGAAGGCCGCAACCAAGGGGTAAGCGACGAGGTTGGGTTCGCTGCGCGAATATGAGTATTGTTTAAAGTCGTAATAGGCTCCAGAATCCGTCCAAATTCGTATGCACCAGGGCAGCGCAATCGAGAAGCAGATCGCAGCCGTCACGGGAATCACGCTCTTGCTGAACTTGAAGACAGCAATGAACAGCGGAATCGCGGCAATGAAAACCCAGCCCCAAGTGCGCAGGCCGAGAGACAGATAGGTTGGGTCTCCCCACGAATGCCAGCCTTCCAGCAGGATGACAACTCCCAAGATGGAGTAAATGGCCCCGACAGCAAAGAGAAATCCCTGAACAATTCTGCGCTTGGAGCCGAGAAAGAAGGTGAGGTAGAGAACAGCCCAAACAACCGCAAAACGGCCCACATAAACGTTCGCGCCGATGTGGTATTCGGCATAGTAGGTGAACTCCGAGAGCAGCCACAACGGGAAGAGCAGCAGCGCCAGCGTCTGTTGCGCCTCATCATGCAGCAGAATCCAGCCGGCCAGCTGCGGCCAAAGCCCACATCAGCACCGCTGCCGGCCAATGCTCCTCGAATGTTGAAGATCTGCCCGACCAGCGCGATGGCCGCACCTGTCGAGATCGTCCCCACAGCGTGCAGAGCCGTCGAAAGCCCGTGGAAACGCTCTCGCGCCCAGCCTCCGCCCAGGTGAAAGATGCTCACCATAGCCAGCACCACGGCCAGACGCGCGACGAGGGCCGATCTGGTCCCAGTGTGCCGAGACAAACAGCGCCATTCCACAGGCCAGCAGAATCGCCCCAAGAATCAGCACGACGATGACCTGCCAGCGCAGCCCCGCCGGTTTCTGTTGCGCGGTTTCATGGGCGCGAATGCGGCCAGCCGTCTCCGCATCCAGGACGCCGGCCGTTTGCCAGCGATTTAGCAACGATTCAATGTCTGCCATAACTGTTGGCAAAAGTAGAACACACCCGAGCGGCCCGGGCGCGGAAAACTTTGGCTATATCATCAAAGAAGTATGCGCTTCGAGATCGTCACCATCTTTCCCGGCTTCTTTGCCGGCATATTCGAGAACGGGATTCTGCGCCGCGCGCTTGCCGAGGGGCTGGTGACGGTGGGGGTGCACGATCTGCGCGCCTTCACTCACGACCGTCACCGCACCGTGGACGACCGCCCCTTTGGCGGCGGCGAGGGGATGGTGCTGAAGCCCGAGCCGCTCGCCGAAGCGCTGGCTTCGCTGGGCATTCAGCCGAAGGCGGAACGCTTGAAGGGTACGGGCTTTAGCCCGTACGTCGATGCAGCTAGTGAACCGAGGGCTTTAGCCCTTGAGGGAAACATCTCAGAAGAGTCACTACCTGCATCCCGCCCGCGCGTAATTCTGCTTTCGGCGCAGGGCCGGCCTTTTACTCAGGCCTTGGCGCGGGAGCTGGCCGCCGACGAGCGCGTGGTGCTGGTTTGCGGGCGCTATGAGGGCGTGGACGAGCGCATCAACCATATCTATTGCGACATGGAGCTTTCTATCGGCGACTATGTGCTGAGCGGGGGCGAACTGGCTGCAGCCGTGGTGATAGACGCGACCATGCGCCTGCTGCCCGGAGTGCTGGGCAACGAGGCTTCAGGCGAATTTGAGAGCTTTGGCGTGGCCGATGCGGAGATTGCCGTCGCCGAAGATGGCGTCCCGCGCTCGCAGCACGGCGCCGGGGGCCTGCTCGACTATCCGCACTACACCCGGCCTGCCGATTTCGGCGGCCTGCGAGTTCCTGAAACGCTGCTCAATGGAGACCACAGCGAAATTCGCCGCTGGCGCCGTGAGCAGCAGTTGCGCAAGACCCTGGCCAACCGGCCGGATTTATTAGAGGGCGCCACGTTGAGCAAGGAAGACCGCAAGCTGCTGGAGGCGATCCGGCTGGAAGCAGAATAGAAAACTATTGCGTCTTCCCCGACGCATTCAGCTCAACCAGCCCCTCGGGTAGCGCCATTTCGACGCGCTTGGCTTTCAGGTCGATGCTCCGCAAGTAGCTCTTGGCAAAGGGGATGAGCACTTCGCCCGCCGCGCCGCGCACCACCAGCAGCGCCACAGGCCCCGCCGTCCGGTCCACGCTCTCAATTTCGCCGACGGCGACCGGCTCGGCTCCAGCGATGTTGACCAGGGCGCAGCCAATCAGGTCGCCGGTATAAACCTCATTCTCAGCAAGTGCTGCCCGCTCGGAGCGGGGAACGGCGACAATCAGCCCTTTGAGCGTCTCAGCCGCCGAAATCGAGTCCACCCCAGCAAAGTGCAGCACGATGCCGCCCTTATGCAGCCAATGGGCAGCCAGTTCCACCTCGCGTGGAGCAGAGGTCGTCGCCGGGCTCGCAGATGCGCCAGCGCCAGCTAGCAGCCACAGCCGCTTTCTGTCTGTAAATTTTTCAGGGAAATCGGTCAGAATCTGAGCGATGACTTCGCCTTTGCGGCCCTGCGGATGGCGAATCCGCGCCAGCCAGACCCAGTTTTCAGCGTCTTCAGGCGCTGTCATCGCTGCCTCCCGGAGGGGGCCGGAAGCGTCGGCAGTGGCCATCTCAGGCTTCGTCTTCTTCCAGAATATCGAGCGTGTAGCGGTGATGCACCTTCATGCTGACAGCGCCCAGAATGGTGCGCATCGAGCGGGCGGTGCGGCCCTGTTTGCCGATCACCTTGCCCACATCCGTCGGCGCCACGCGGAGTTTGAGAACCGTGTTTTCGTCGCGGCCCACACTCTCCACTTCAACGGCTGACGGTTCATCCACCAGGGCCCGCGCAATCTCGCGGACCAGCTCTTCCACTTCGACCATAGCGTTTTGGGTCATGATCTTGCCCCTGACCGATGCGTTCAAGAATTGGCGACAACAAATTCGAGACCCCAAACCTGAGACTTATATCGGTGCGCGCATATTAGCAGCACAAACCCATCGCCGTCAGCAGTTCTTTGCGCGCTGGCTCAAAAAAGCCCGCGCGCTGTCAGGAGTGGAGCAAAAAATCAGGCTGCTGCTGTTTCGGCCGCCGGTGCCGGGTTCTTGGC
>PLOI01000070.1 GCA_003142015.1 Acidobacteriaceae bacterium
ACAATCCCCCCGGTTTATACCCAAAAGGCATACCCCCTCCCCCCCTATACCCCCCGGGGGTATAATTTCCCCAAAAAACGTGCAGGTTAATTCACCCGCGCGGCAAACGGAAACTACGCATCTTATTAAATACAAACGTGTTGATTGCAAAAATCAGCAGGGTGTACAGATCGGGCTTTTCCACAGGAATACCGCTCCGTCGTATCGCATGGTGAGAAACCACTCCTGAAAAACGGGGGTATTTTCCCGGTTATCCGGTTGTTTCGTCTCCGCATATCAGCAAAGGAGATTCGCGATTTGGCTGTTGAAAATGCTTTGCGGATGATTTTATTCCGCTCTGCAACTATTGGCCTTCCGCCGCTCAAGCCTGCACGGAATTGTTCTCTCCAAACCAGTGCCTCTTCAGCCACAGCGAAACCTGCACCAGCAGAATTAGCGCCGGAACCTCGACGAGCGGACCAATGACCGCTGCAAAAGCCGCGCCGGAGTTGAGGCCGAAGACGGCGACCGCAACCGCGATGGCCAGCTCGAAGTTGTTGCTCGCCGCAGTGAACGAGAGCGTCGCCGTCTTCGAGTAATCGGCGCCCGCCTTGCGGCCCATCCAGAAGCTCACAAAGAACATCACCACAAAATAGATGAGCAGCGGCAGGGCGATGCGCAGCACGTCGAGCGGAAGCTGAACAATTAAATTTCCTTTTAAGCTGAACATCACCACGATCGTGAAGAGCAGGGCCGCAAGCGTCAACGGACTGATAGCGGGCACAAAGCGCGTCTGGTACCACGCGCGGCCTTTGGCGCGCACCAATACAAAGCGAGTCAACATTCCCGCCAGAAACGGAATGCCAAGATAGATGAAGACGCTCTGCGCGATCTGGCTCATGCGGATGTCGACGACAACGCTTTTCAGGCCGACCAGCGGCGGCAGCACGGCCAGAAAGAACCATGCGTAGACGCTGTAGAAGAGTACCTGGAAGACGCTGTTGAAGGCCACGAGACCGGCGGCGTAATCGGTGTCTCCCTTCGCCAATTCATTCCACACAATCACCATCGCGATGCAGCGAGCCAGGCCAATGAGAATCAGGCCGGTTCTGTACTCCGGATAACCGCGCAGAAAGATCACCGCCAGCGCGAACATCAGCACCGGTCCAATGACCCAGTTTTGAAGCAACGAGAGGCCCAGCACCTTGCGATTGCGAAAGACCTCGCCCAGCTGCTCATACTGCACCTTGGCCAGCGGCGGATACATCATCAGGATCAAGCCCACGGCGATGGGGATATTCGTCGTGCCCGCTTGAAAGCGCTGCAACTGCGCGGGCACATCCGGCACAAACCGGCCCAGAGCGACGCCGGCCGCCATGGCCAGAAAAATCCATAGCGTCAGAAAGCGGTCGATGAACGATAGCTTTGAAGCGCCGCCTGGAACCGGGCAGCAAAGTTGCGGGTCTGTCTGCATCTCATCTCTCCTCAACATTTGCATGAGCCGTTACAGCGGCTGCTTTCCGATGGCGCGCATCCGGTTCTCGATGGCCATGCGGTCCAACGTCTCCAAGGGCAAGCTGAGAAACAGTTGGACACGGTTGCGAATCTGGCGCAGGGTGAGTGCGAAGGCTGCACGCTTTTCTTCGTCCGTGCCTTCGATGCCTGCCGGATCGGGAAAACCCCAATGCGCCGTCACCGGATGCCCCGGCCACAGCGGGCACACCTCGCCGGCCGCGTTGTCGCAGACGGTGATAACAAAATCCATCTCCGGCGCGCCGGGCTGCGCGAACTCGTCCCAGCTCTTGCTGCGCAGATTCTCCAATGGGTAGTCGAGCGCGCCAACCAGCTCAATGGCGAAGGGATTCACCCGGCCCGTGGGATGGCTGCCCGCGCTGTAGGCATGAAAGCGGCCCGCGCCCAGCGTGTTGAAGAGCGCTTCTCCCATAATGCTGCGCGCCGAGTTGCCGGTGCACAAGACGAGGATGTTATATGGCCTTTGCATGATCTTCTCCTGTCGCGATTCGGTCAGCCGCAGCAGTCGGGCGCGCAGCAGCAGCCGGCCGGCTTGGTAGCGCGAATAAAGGCGCTCATGAATTTGCCTTCCACCAGCGGGGCAATGGCATCCACATCGATGCCCGCCTCCGTCAGAAAACTCCGAGCATCCTCGACCGAGTACACACGCGTCGGCTCCATCGAGATGCGGGCAAAGCCGGCCCGCGCCAACTTGGCTGCATACTCTTTCTCTTCGAGCGCACCGGCGATGCAGCCCACCCACAGCAGCATGGACTTGCGCACCTCCTCGTGAACCTCGCCGCGCACCACAACATCGGAAACGGCGAAGCGCCCGCCCGGCTTGAGCACACGGAAGGCTTCGCGCAGCACGCGGTCCTTGTCTGCCGAAAGGTTGATAACGCAGTTGGAAATCACCACGTCCACCGAGTTATCAGGCAAGGGAATCCGCTCGATTTCGCCTTTGAGAAACTCGACGTTTTCCACGCCCGCCTGCTGCTGGTTCTCGCGGGCCAGGGCGAGCATATCTTCGGTCATGTCCAGGCCGTAGGCCTTGCCGGTTGGGCCCACGCGTTTGGCGGAGAGCAGCACGTCGATGCCGCCGCCGGAGCCCAGATCGAGTACCGTCTCGCCCGGCTTCAGCTCAATCAACGCAGTAGGATTGCCACAGCCCAGCGAGGCCAACACGGCGCTCGGCGGCAGCCCGCTCTTCTCGGCTTCGTTGTACAGGTTGGTCGTGATCGGATCGCAACAACTGAATGCCGGATTGCAACAGGCAGCAGTACTGCTCTCTCGCACCTGCCGCGCTGCCGCTCCATACTTTTCCTGAACCAGGGTTTTGGTATCGGTCTTAGTTTCCACAAGGCGCGCCTCACATTCGCTTAGACGAATATATTATCTACACTCATATTTGTCAACACGTATATAATAGATTCATGCCCTGCGGCTCCAAATCCGTCAGCATGATCGGCCTTTTCGCGGCCCTGGCAGACACTACACGCCTGCGCCTGCTGAACCTGATGGCCGGCCGCGAGGTTTGCGTCTGCTATTTTGTCGAGATTCTCGGCCAGAGCCAGCCCAAGATTTCACGCCACCTGGCCTACCTGCGCCAGGCCGGAATTGTGGCTGCGCGCCGCGAGGGCAAGTGGATGCATTACAGCATCTGCACGCCCGCCGATGCCGCGGCCGCCTCCATCCTCGCCGCCGCACTGGAGGCTCTCGGCAACGACAGGAAGATGCGCGCAGACCGGGCCAGACTCGACCGCGCCTGCTGCGCGCCGAAAGAGAAGGTCGTTTTCCCAGGCCGCTCCTAGCCCGGCCCTCACTGCCCCGTTACGGGATTCCTGGCCCTCAAATGCAATAGGCCGTTCCACGCTGTCAGAATGCTGTCCTGCCGACGGAGTCTCGCAGCACGATGGAAGGTGCATAATTTATTCATGCCAGATTCCCTGCCGGCCGATAACTCCCTAGGGGATGTGGCATCGGGAGTAGACTCGCCGAAGGGAGGAAGGCTGGAAATTTGGGACTTGAGTCCTCATTTTCCGTTGCAAGCAGCAGAGAGCGGCGCAGTCAAGTGGAGAGCGCGGCTCGGCTGCACAGGGAGATGCTGGCGAAGTTCTGCCTCCGACCTCTCTGTTTTCGACTCCTTGATGCGGTTTTCGCCATTCTGCTGGCGGTTCTTTGCGGTTGGGCTGCGACGGCAAGCGCAGCACCTGCAAAGGCGCCCGAGGGCAGTTTGCCCACGCTTACCACTACACAACAGGTGCACAGCCTCAGCAGCGAGGAAGCCAAACGCGCCTATCCCGTTCATCTGCGAGCGGTGGTCACTTACTACGATCCAAATCTCGAATCCGGTTATGCCGCGTTGTTCGTACACGATTCGACGGGAAGTGTTTATGTCAAATTCCTCGCCAGTTCGTTCGGATCGCTTCCTGCCGGATCGTTGGTGGACGTGCGCGGCGTGAGCAGTGCTGGAACATTTGCTCCGCTCGTTGCCCAGCCGCAAATTAGTGTGATCGGGCATTCTCCTCTCCCCAAAAACGCTGTCAGGATGAACTTCCATCGACTGATGACCGGAGCTGAAGACGGCCAATGGGTGGAAGCCGACGGTGTGATTCATTCCGTCTTCGTGTACGGCCATACCGTTCTGCTGCAACTGGCAATGCTGGATGGAACCCTCAGCGTCATGATGGTGAGGGAACCGGGCGCCGCCTATTCCGGCTTGATCGACGCCAAAGTGCGCATTCGCGGCAATGCAGCCCCGCTGTTCAACCGCTACGACCAGATGATTGGTGTCCGCCTCATGGCCCCAGGCCTACCCGCGGTAGAGGTTGTGGAAGCAGCGCCTGGCGATCCTTTTCAGCAGCCAATCGTCCTTATTGACGATCTGCTGCGCTGGAGCCAGGTCCATGCTTCGCTTCACCGCGTGCATCTGCGCGGGATAGTAACCCTCCAGTGGCCCGGCTCGCTGCTCTGCATCCGCGATGCAACCCGCGGGATCTGCGCGCAAACCGGTCAAGACACTCATCTCGATGAGGGCGACGTTGTAGACGTGATTGGATTCGCGGGAGCCGATAATAACGCGCCCATCCTCATGGATGAAATGTTCAGCAAAAGGACCGGCGGCAAGCCACTTGCAGCCGATCCCGTAACCGCCGAGCAAGCTCTGCTCGGCAAGCACGACTCTGAACTGATCCAAATTGACGGTGAGTTGATTGGTTACGATCTGGCCTCTTCCGATACCACTCTTCTGCTCACCTCGGGAAGAAATCTTTTTACCTCAATTCTGCCCAAGAATCTGGCTGATTCTGAGATGAGCGCCTGGAAGATCGGGAGCAGATTGCGAATCACCGGAGTCTGTTCGGTCCGGCTGAAGAGCAGCGTCGTAGGCGCGGGAATTGCGGTGCCAGAATCTTTTCGGGTGCTCATGCGTTCGCCTCGGGATGTGACCGTCGTCCAAAGCCCCTCCTGGTGGACAGCGCGGCATGCGCTGATTCTGCTGGCTCTGGTACTGGCCGGAATGCTGCTTGTGCTTGCCTGGGTGCTGGCGCTGCGCAAGCGCGTTGAAGAGCAGACAAGTCTTCTCCGCAAAAGTGAGGAGCGGTTTCGCCACATGGCGCTCCACGATGCATTGACAGGACTGGCAACCCGCCGTCTGCTTCAGGACCGGCTCAATGTCGCCGTCCAAACCGCCAAACGCCATCAGACATGCCTGGCCGTTCTCATGCTGGATATGGACAGATTCAAGCAGATCAACGATACCTTTGGTCACGCCACCGGCGACGAAGTCCTGCGCATCACGGCGAATCGCCTTTTGGAATCCGTGCGCAAAAGCGATACGGTCGCCAGAATGGGAGGGGACGAGTTTGTCGTGCTTCTCCCCGATCTGCTCGAACCGCAAGCAGCGGAGAAGATAGCCGCAAACCTGGTGGAAACCCTGGCGACTCCCATTCCTTTTGCGGGACGAGAGGTGCCGGTTTCTGTCAGCGTAGGGGTTTGCACGGTTTCCGCGGGAGAGACCGATGCCGATACGCTGTTGGCGAATGTGGATGTGGCCCTCTATCACGCCAAGGAGCGCGGCCGGAATTGCTTTCAGGTCTTTACGCCCGATGCGGCTCTCGCCCGGATCGAATGACCGGATTCCTGCAGAATCCGGCGCTGTTTCAGATACTGTTTACACTCAGAAAGGCTGAATCGGCATGATGCGTTGGTTGATGCGTTGGTTGCAACGCGCGGTGATAGTGTTGGCGGTGGTCTTTGTGGCCAGTTATGGTGGCGATTTCGCCGTCTTCAAGCTGCGCGGCTCACCGCAGTCCACAGTCACCGTCAACCGCTATCTGACCATTCCGCTCAAGGGCAACAAGCAGGAGTTCGACTTCCTCGGCTCGGTGGATGTGCCCTGTTCAATCTCGTTGTTTCCCCAGGCAGGGCAGACCCCCTGCTGGCAACTGCGCCGTCACGTCAACCAGGGAACAACCCTTTAAGGCTTAACTGGCAAGCAGTCGCCCACAATTTGGTATCCAAACATCATTCCGTGATGCAGGTCACGTCTAGGAAACTAAGGGCCGCCTAATATCGTAAAAATCTTTCGGCGATTCCCGAGGAACGATGTACAGCCGCACCCAGAACGAGAACGGGACCTACAACACCCGCTGCCTATACTGCTTCATGACCATCGCCTCTTCTGTGGAAACAGACAAGGAGCTGGCCCGGCTGGAGGCTCGGCACATTTGCCCGGAGCGGGCGCTAGCGGAGTTGCTGGAGCAGGAAAAGGCCATCGAATCCCGGAGCCACGTAAACTAGATCAATCTCCCGAAATCGGCCGGCCGACTCAGCCCTATTGCATCCGCGCTTGATCCCTGAGTTGACGGGCCGTGGCCTCGAGGAAGGTTTCCACGCTGGCGCCGGCGGGCGGCTCGATGCCGGATTTTGCCTGAATGGCGGCGGCGATGCGCTCGGCCAGCATGTGGCGCGTTTCCAGGCTCATGTCTAGTCTGCGCGCGAAAAACCCCTCCAGAACTTCCAGGTCGGAAGACGAAAGCTTTGCAATGCCGGTCGTTGGCAGCGAATAAGCGGTGTGCGGCTCGGGAGTCGGGGCGCTGCGAGCAAAAGCCGGCGCGGTGAAGGTCCGTGCGCCCGACTCGCCCCACAGCGGCGCATCCTGCACGCGATCCCGCACCACCAGAGTGCCAGCGGCCAGGTCGCCCAGCCGCTGGTGCTGGCGGGTGGCAAAGATAGCGATGACTCCCACGGCGTACATCGGGAAGGGTTGCATATCCACATAGCGGACCAGGTTGCGCGCCATCGACTCGAAGAGGCTAATGGCGCGACCGGAGCGTTGGATGACGCGAATCCGGGCTACGCGCTTGCCTGGCGTGCGACCATTCCAGAAGGCCTCAAAGAGCGTGAAATAACCCCAGAAGAGCAGAAAAACCATAAAAATGGCGGCAGCAACAGCCCATTGCTCTGAAATCTTTGAGAAGGCTTCGATGCCAGGCAAGAAGATGGCGAGGAGTATCACAAGGACAAGAAAGCCGGCGAACCAGATCAGCATATCGACCAGCAGAGCGATAAAACGGCTGCCGATGCCGGCCAGGGGCAGCTGGATGTCCACCAGTTCCGGCGTGGCAATGTTAAGCTGATCTGAATTCAACTCCATGGCGCAAATCCTCTCCAACCAGTGGATCCTCAAGCGCCGGCCTCACTGGGACCGGCTGGCTGCCCTGCTGGCTCAATCCGACGCGAGCGGCCTGGGTCAGCTATCGCGCGCCGAGTTGCAAGAGATCGCACTGCTCTACAGGCAGGTAGCGGCAGACCTCTCGGTGCTGCGCCAGGACTCTACCTCGCGCACCTACGCGCAGCATGTGAATCATTTGCTGGCTCGCGCCCACCATATCATCTATTCGGGCCGCAAGACCAATCTGCTTACTGTCCTCCGCTTCCTGCGCGACGAGTATCCCGCCATCTTCCAGCACCAGATCGGCTACGTCGCGGCCGCGCTGCTGGTCTCCGTGGCCTTTGGCCTGCTGGGCGCAGCGCTCACCAGCGCCCGGCCGGAGTTCATGCGCCACTTCGTCGGCCCAGAGATGATCGCCACCATGGAGCGCCACGAGATGTGGACTGAGTCCGTGGTGAGTGTGGCGCCGATGGCCTCCAGCGCCATTATGACCAACAATCTCACGGTCAGCTTTATCACCTTTGCCGGAGGCATCGTCTTCGGGCTGGGAACGTTTTTCGCTCTCTTCACAAACGGGATGATGCTGGGCGTTATCGGCGCGGCCTGTCAACACTACGAGATGTCGCTGGCCTTGTGGAGCTTCGTGGCTCCGCACGGATCGTTGGAGCTGCCGTCGATCATCATCGCCGGCGCGGCAGGATTTCGCCTGGGCCACGCCATGCTCTTCCCCGGCGCGCTACGCTGGCGGGAGTCGGTGGCCCGCGGCGGCATCGAAGCCACGCGGCTGGTGAGCGGCATTATTCCTCTGCTGGTAATTGCCGGTAGCCTGGAGGGGTTTTTCTCTCCGTCTCATGCGCCCGTCTGGCTCAAGTTCACCGTCGGCGGGCTGCTGTTTACGCTGCTGAATTTATGGCTCTTCCGGCCAGTGAAGCCGACCGCGCAAACGAATTGACGGCAAATTCGCCGGGAATGTCGCAAGAACAATCCCTCCACAGTCTCACAGTTTTACACGAAATAGGGGGAGGGGGTGCCTTTCCGTCTGTTTGCGGTCCGGCCCGCGCGAGAAGGCCGACCTGAGTTAAGGGTAGCCGGATACCGGAAATAATCTGCAAAAACTGCTCATGCGATTGACCCTTGCCCCGCCCGCCTCCTTGTCGCTTCCACCCCCTGCGCTGGTACACTTCCTTGTCAGAGAAATCCAGCAGAATTGCTTGCAGAGCCTTTGGAGGCTTACCGTGCCAGACGTTCAACCGCCCGCGTTTCAACCTTTTGTTTCGCCAAATGAGCATCCCAGGGAATTTACCCTGCGCGCAGTTCTGCTCGGCTCAATCTTCGGCATCATTTTTGGCGCCGTTACCGTTTATGTCGGCCTGAGGGCAGGACTCACGGTGGCCGCGTCGATTCCGATCGCGGTGCTGTCGATCAGCATTCTGCGCATCTTCGGCCGCAGTTCGATTCTTGAAAACATCATCGTCCAGACCACCGGCAACGCCGGCCAGTCTATCGCCGCAGGCGTCATCTTCACGTTGCCTGCGCTCATATTCCTGGGCTTCGACCTGGAATATTGGCGCATCTTCGTTCTGGCGCTGATCGGCGGTTTTCTCGGCGTGCTGTTCATGGTGCCGCTGCGCCGCGAACTGATTGTGGAGGAGCATGGCAACCTGAAGTTTCCTGAGGGCACGGCCTGCGCCGATGTGTTGATTGCCGGCGAGAAGGGCGGCTCGTTTGCCAGTCGCGTCTTCTTCGGTCTCGGCCTAGGCGCGCTGTACACCTTTTTCCAAAATGAGAACCTCTTTGGCGTCTGGCCGGGCACGCCTGAGTTTCAGCCCGACTTTGGCCCCCATCACGTGATGAAAGGCGCGTCCATCAAGGCCGACGCGACGCCGGAATATTTAGGCGTGGGCTANNGAGCTGATGGGCCCCAGCGATATGTGGAAGACTTACATCCGGCCTATCGGCGCCGGGGCGGTGGCAGCCGCCGGAGTGATTGCCCTGCTCAAGACCATGCCCACCATCATCAGCGCGCTCGCCTCGGGGTTCAAAAAGATGCGCGGCGGCGTGGGAGCCAAGGTGGAGACCCTCCGCACGGAGAAGGACTTCTCCATGGGAACAGCAATGATCGGCTCGGCCGTGCTGGTCGTGATCATGTTCCTCTTCCTCTACCTCAAACCGGTCCCCGGAGCCCAGGTTACGCTGCTGCAAAACCTTGCCGCTTCAGTACTGATCGTCGTCTTCGGCTTCCTCTTCGTCACCGTGAGTTCGCGCATCGTTGGCCTGATCGGCAGCTCGGCCAATCCCATCTCCGGCATGACCATCGCCACGCTAATGGCCACCTCGGCAATCTTTCTGGTTGAGGGCTGGACCACACCGGCCTTCGGCGCGCTAGCCATCACCATCGGTGGCGTGGTCTGCATCGCCTCGGCCGAGGCCGGCGACACCTCGCAGGACCTGAAGACCGGCTTTCTGGTCGGCTCCACGCCGCGTTTGCAGCGCTTCGCCTTCCTCATCGGCATAGTGGTCTCCACCTTCGCCATCGGCGGAACCCTCCAACTAATGAACACCGGCGCGCAGGAATTCAGAGCAGCCCCGCAGGCATGGAATCTCTCTGCGCCACACGACGGCGTCGCCGTCCAGAAGGCAGCGGGCCTCAACGAGCAGTTCCCCGTTATCAACGCGGACAAGACCAAGACCATTCACCACAAAAGCGAGTATGTGCTTCTGAATGCCCTTGGATCGCCAGAGCTGCCCGACGGAAAGTACCTCTATTCACCCCAAACCGGACAGATTGAGGTGCAGTGGATTCCAGGCATCGGCAGCGAGAAGATCGCTGCGCCGCAGGCCCGGCTGATGGCAACAGTGATCAGCGGAATCCTGAGCCGCAAACTGCCCTGGGGGCTGGTGCTGCTGGGCGTTTGCATCGTAATTACTGTGGAGTTGCTCGGCATCCGTTCGCTGGCCTTTGCTGTCGGGGCTTATCTTTCCATCGGCACTACGCTGGCCATCTTCACCGGCGGCGTGATGCGCTGGCTGGTGGATGCAGCCGTTAGGAAGGCAGGCGGCGACCCGGAGGCGGAAGGCGATGTCTCGCCGGGCTCGCTCTATGCTTCTGGCCTGATCGCCGCTGGAGGCATCATCGGTCTACTGGGAGTAGCTCTCAAGTTCTACGAAAACTTCTTCAACAAGGACAACCCGATCGGCATTCCGCACTCCATTTTCTATAACAATGGAGTCTCGGTGGTGGCGTTCGCGGCGCTGGCATTTTCGCTGTATTACTTCGCACGCAAACCGCTGAAGAAGTAAGAGAAGGACGCAGTTAGTTCATACAAATTAAAGCGATTAGGAGCCCCAGGTCTTGATTCTGCGATCTGGGGTTTCTGTTTTCGCCAGCACTTGATGTATGATGATTGATGCGTGATGCTTTGCGATGGAGGAACCCTTGCGCACCACTCTTGCCATTGACGATGACGTTTTGGCTGCCGCGAAAGAGATGGCCGCTATCGAGCGGAAGAGCGTGGGAGACGTAATCTCCGCGCTCGCGCGGACGGCAATGCGGCCCGCTCCGTCCAGACTCCGGACGCGCAACGGAGTGCCGCTGCTCCCGTTGCGTCCGGGCTCGCCGAGGGTGACCTCGGAACTGGTCCGCCAACTTCAGGAAGAGTTGCCGTGACACGCTACCTGCTGGACGTGAATGTGCTGATCGCGCTGATTGATCCGGCGCACGTACAACACGACCGGGCGCATGATTGGTTCGCCGCCAAAGGCAAGAAGGCCTGGGCTACTTGTCCGCTGACAGAAAACGGCGTTCTTCGCATTGTGGGCCATCCGCGCTACCCAAACTCGCCCGGAACTCCTGCGGCGATTGCTGAGTTGATGTCGATCTTGCTGGCTCTAGGCGGCCATGAGCTTTGGCCGGACGACATTACGCTCCTCGACAACCAACGCATCGACAGCACCCGTCTGCTCGATTCGAGGCAGGTGACCGACAGCTACCTGCTTGCCCTTGCCCGCGCCCATCGCGGCCAGTTGGCGACCTTCGATCGGCGCATGGTCACTGATGCCGTGATTGGCGGAACGCAGGCGATGCACCGGATTGGTTGAGTTTGCGCGGCAGGCGCGCCCAGCCCCGCTTCCTGAACCTGCCATTCAAGGCATTGCCATTAAAATGCTTCTTGGAGACACAAATCCCATGAGGAATTCCGGAAACACTATTCTCATCACCGGCGGCGGGTCGGGCATTGGCCGCGGGCTGGCGGAAGAGCTGCACAAACTGGGTAACCAGATTGTCATCGCTGGGCGGCGCAAGCAGGCGCTGGACGAGACCACAGCCGCCAACCCCGGCATGAAGTCGCTCACCCTCGACGTTGAAAACCCCGCCGCCATTCGCGCCTTTGCCGCCAAGTTGGCAGCGGAGTTTCCCGCGCTGAACGTACTCATCAACAACGCGGGCATCATGCGGCCCGAAAACCTGCTGGCCCAGCAGAGCGACCTGGCCGACGCGGAAGCCACCGTCGCCACCAACCTGCTCGGCCCCATTCGCTTGACGGCTGCACTGCTACCGTTGCTGCAAAAACAGCCCCACTCGACCATCATCAACGTCACCTCCGGACTGGCTTATGTTCCGCTAGCACTGACCCCAACCTATTGCGCCACCAAGGCGGCGATTCACTCCTACACACAGTCGCTCCGCCATCAGTTGCGGGGAACGCAAATCGAAGTTCTCGAACTCGTGCCGCCCTATGTGGCCACGCTCCTGATGAGCGGCGCCGACGATCCGCGCGCCATGCCTCTCAATAAATTCATCGCCGAGACGATGGAGTTACTCAAGGCTCAGCCGACGCCAATCGAAATTTGCGTGGAAAATGTGAAGCCCCTGCGGTTCGGCGTCGAGAGCGGCCATTACAATGAGGTCTTCGCCGGCCTCAACACGGCCCGGCCGGATGGCCACTAAGCAAAAGCCCAGGTCTCAGAAGCGAGACCTGGGCGCCTATTTACTGCACGAAAACATTGCTTCTTATCGGCCGAGGGTGAAGATCACATTCACCGTGGTTTCCACTTCAACAGGCTTGCCATCGAGCAGATAGGGCCGGTAGAGCCACGTGCTCACGGCATCCAGCGCGGCCCGCTGCAACATCGCCGGACCGCCGGTAACGCGCAGATTCTCGATGGTCCCGGTTTTGGAAATGGTGGCCGCCAGCGCCACTGTGCCGCTGACTCCGGCTGCCTTTGCAATGGCGGGATAGACGGGCATCGTTTTGCGGATCAACAGTCCCTCCTCAACCGCGGTGGAGACACGCAGAGTCTTCACCTCCGGATGGACGATAGTCACTCCCGGCCGCTTGCTGAACGGATCGTCGCCGGGAGAAGCTGGGTTCGGATCCCAGCTTGCGGGGCCGGTGAGCAGCGGCGGCTCAGGGCTGTTGGCGATATAAATTTGGGGCGGAATCTTGCGCGGCACGAGAATCTGCGGACCCTGCATCTCGGTGCCGGGCTGTGCGGTCTGCATAGGTTGCGGCTGTGGCTCCGGCGGTTGCGGCGCGGGCGCTGTCATCAGGAAGGTGATGCCGTGATGCGGCAGAGCTTCGGGGCAGATGAGCGGAATCAAAATCAACGCGAGCAGGATGGAGGTGTTGAAGGTGAAGGCCGCGATCATCCAGCGGCGGCTGCGGGTGCGGATTCTGCCTGCGGATTCAAAGGTTGAGTCTTCAAACATGGCCAGCCTCCCTTTACTGCAAAATCAGCCGCGCCGGCTGGGAGTGTGGAGGCTTTTTCAGGCGCGAGGAGCGGTGCCCGGAGCACTCCGCATATCCCAATCGGAACCACTGTGTTATAGGTAGACACCGGTGTCGAAGAAAGTGTTCCCAAGCTGAAGTAGTTATGTAACCTTTTCTTGTTAAGGCGAGTAAGTATAGATAGAAGGGGGAAGGACGGATGCAGAACGGCGAGAGCGACGTCCTGAACCAGTTTCACCAAGGCAATGCGGATGCCTTCGAAACGCTCTTTCACCAGCATCAGCGCGCCGTTTACTGCTGGATTCTTCGCATTACGCGCAATCCGGCGGCGTCCGAAGACGTGACCATTGAGACTTTTTGGCGCATCTACAGCGCCCATGCGCGCTTTGAGCCGGAGCGGGGATTCGAGGGCTGGGCTCGTCGCATCGCTACCCGCGCGGCGCTCGATTGGCTGCGCGCAAGACGGACGGAGAGCGAGTTTTCAACAGAGATGCTTGCCGAAGTGGCGGCGCCTGTTGAGGCCGACCCGGCCGTGACCGCGGAGACGCGCATAAGGACTGCGATGGCCTTTGCGCGACTGCCTGCGAAGTTGCGGATTGCGGCTACACTGGCGGTCATCGAAGAGCAGCCGCAAAAAGATGTGGCAGCGGCGCTGGGAATTTCAGTTGTGGCCGTCAAACTGCGCGTCTTCCGCGCGCTGCGCTTGCTCAGAAAAGACTTGGAAGAACAAGGAATCAGACCATGAATGCACACGATGAGGAGCACATGAAGAAGCTTTTGCAGCAGGCGCTGCCGCCGGTGAAAGGCGACTCGGAACAGCGCCGCGATCTGTGGCCCGCCGTGCTGCGGCGGCTGGATGCGCGGCCCGCCGCGCCGGCCTTGACCGGCTGGGCCGGCTTCAACTCGGCCTGGTTCGACGGAGCGCTCGCGGTCGGTCTTTTTGGTCTCGCCGCCTTCTTTCCGGCATCGATTCCCTTGCTTCTCTACTACCTGTGAACCCGCGCGAACGCATAAGTCCGCCAACAAGAAAGAACAAGGAGGAAGTTATGAACACCCATCCCTATCTGCGCGCTTATCTGGCCGGCATCTTTGTGCCCACGCTCGTGCTGCCGCTGCTCCTAACCGTTTTCATCGTGGTGCGGATCGTGCTCAAAGTGCCGGTTCCCATCGAGCAAGCCATGATCTTTCCCATGGCCGTAGTACCTTCGCTCTTTGGGCTGTGGAATATGCTCTGGCTTGGGTCGCACGAGAGCACGCATTTACCCATTGGTCTGCATGGAGCTGTGTTGCCGCTGTTGATGGCGCCGACGGGCGCGCTGGTAGCCACCAGCCTCGGAGTGCTTGTGCTGAACTCTCATGGCGCCACCTGGTTCCAGGCTTGCGAGATTTCCTATGCGCTAATCGCGCCGTTCTTCGTGGCCGCACTGGCCGTCTATTACCTGGTGTGGAAGTACATCGTGGGATCTTTGAACCGCGTGCTGGGGATTGCGTAAGGTGTAGCGCGGCGCCGTCTTCCCACTCCAACTCATCTACCAAGGTGTAGTTGTCTCATAAGACGCGGCCTTCGGCGACCAGAAAGGAAACGGCGTTGAGTTTTCGGGATCTCCTGTGGCTTTTTCCGATTGTCGAGACTCTGCACAATGCCGAAGAGACCATTTGGCTTCCGGGCTGGTCGAAACGGGCAGTTCTCTGGCATAGCCCCGTTACGCCGGGTTCCTTCCGTTTTGCCGCGGCGGTCTTGACAATCCTGGCCTTCGCCGTCACGTGGCTGAGCGCCAGATCGGGCAAACAGACAGTCTGGACCTACTTGGCCTTTGGATATATGGCCGCTGTGTTGGCCAACGTCCTGATTCCGCACATCGCGTTAACCGTGGCACTGCGAAGCTATATGCCAGGTGTTGCAACGCGGTGACTTTGAATCTGCCGGTCCTATCTCTGCTGGTGGTGTTAGCTCTCAAGGAAGAGTATGTCTCCGGCGTGAAGGCAGCGGAATATTCCGTTGGTGTGGCCGGTCTGCTCCTAGCATCTATCCCCACGCTATTCAAATTGGGAAGAGTCCTGAACCTCTAAGCGCAGCTAACTCTCCATCTCCACGCCCAGAGTGAAACAGCAATCTTACAGCTGCAAGATCAGGAAGCCTCGCTACGCGCCGGGGTTGAAGAAATCCTGAAGTCCGGCGCGCTGGGCATGAGCGGCCATGGAGGCTTGAATTTCCAGGGCCAGCTCCAGCGCTTCGCGGCCTTGGCGTGCGGTGACACGAGGCTGATGCCGCGTCCGCACCGAATCCAGAAATGAAAGAATCTCTAGGCGCAGCGGCTCGCCCGGAGTGACCGGCGGCTTGGAAAAACTCAAGCCGGCCTTCGATTCAGCGGGACTGGTGAATTGTGCGATTAACGACGGATCGATCTTTGCCATGGCGGCAAACTGCGCAATCAATGCCGGGTCAATTTTGCTGAGGTCGATCATTCCCGACGCGATTCCCTCTGCAATCCCCGGCGGCAGCATTGCGGCAACCTGCGGGGGCAGCGACGCAATCAGTTCGGCCGGCGAGGACTTGCCCATGCCTCCGTCCACGCGAATGACCAGCAAGTCCTGGCGGGCGTAGTCGATGGAGACGTACTGGCGCGGCTCGAAGAAGCGCAGCTTGCGGACGCGCTCGGTGGAGACTCTGGAAGCGGTAAAGTTCGCCACGCAGCCGGAATCGAACTCGACGCGGACGTTGGCGATGTCCACTTTCGGCGAGAGAATCGGCAGGCCCACAGCACGCACCTCGCGCACGGGTGAGGCGGCAAAGGTGAGCACGATGTCCAAGTCGTGAATCATCAGGTCCAGCACCACGTCCACATCCAAAGCGCGGGGCGTGAAGATGGAGAGCCGGTGCGACTCGAAAAACATGGGCCGGCGCAGTTGCGGCTGAACGGCCAGCACCGCGGGATTGAAGCGCTCCAGGTGGCCAGGCTGCAAAATGCGGCTACCTTTGTCGGCTCTCTGAACCAGATCGTCGGCTTCGGCCAGAGAGGCTGCCAGAGGTTTCTCTACCAGCAGATCGAGTCCCGCATCGAGCAGCACGGAGGCGACAGCATGGTGATGCACGGTGGGAACGGCGACTGTGGCTGCGTTGAGATGAAGGTCGGCAGCTAACAACTCGTCAACTGTTGCGAAGACGGGAATGGCGTATTTGGCCGCTGTCTCTGCGGCGCGCGTCGCGTCGGGCTCGACGGCCGCAACCAGAGCGACGGCCTGGCCAGCGGTTTCCAACTCGCGATAGACGCGCAGGTGGTTCTTGCCAAAGGCGCCGGCTCCGGCAACGGCGACACGCAGAGAGGATTGGCTCACAGTGGGGCCGTCCATCCTTGCGGCGGCCTGTTTGGCAGCTCCGGCCCTTTGCTTGCCTGCTCCGTCTCTGGCCCCTGGCCTTTGACTGCCTTCAGGCAGCGGCTGTAGAGCTCGAGCAACTGATTCACATGTTCTTCGGGCTTCGTTCCGGCGGCTCCGCTGAACCCGGTCGAAGGCGCGGCAGGGCGGCCTACGCCGGCCGTAACAGACACAAATTTGAGCAAATCGAGGGCGATGTCTTCATGGCTCCGTGCGCCGAGATTCAAGTTGGGTTGGACATCCATATTGAAAATTCTCCAAAGAGGATGCTAGCAGATTAAGGGTTTGCATCTCATCTCCCGCCTGTCTGCGCCAGGGGTCCTCGATTCCGCTGTAGTCTTGAAATCATGCGGACGGCCTACATCGGGATGGGCGGAAACCTGGCCAGTTGGGCTGGCGCGCCTGAGGCTACGCTGGCAGCGGCGGCACTGCGGTTGGAATCGCTGGGGCGAGTGACGAGCCGGTCGTCGCTTTACTCGACCGCGCCGGTGGGTTTTGCCGCACAGCCGCGATTTGTGAATGCGGTAGTGGCGCTGGAAACGGAGTTGGAGCCGCGTGAACTACTCGATGGGTTGCTGGCTATCGAGCAGGAGTTTGGCCGCGACCGGGCGGCTGGCTTTGCAAACGGTCCGCGCACGCTGGATCTGGACATTCTGCTGTTGGGCGATCTCGAAATTCGTGAGCCGGGACTGGTGATTCCGCACCCTCGGCTGGCGGAGCGCGCTTTCGTGCTCGCGCCTCTCAACGAGATTGCTCCACAGCAACTCGTTCCCGGCTGCGCGGAGACCGTGACTCATTTGTTCAACCACTTGCTCGAAGGCTGCGAGAGTGAGTTGGATACGGTGGTCCGAATCCCATCCGCTGCCTGGGACGCCCGGTAGAATCGTCTGGTGAGCCTCGAATTCAAGTCACTGGCAACAACCGCAGCCGGAGGGCGGCGGGGACGGATGCATCTGCCGCACAAAACCGTCGAAACGCCGGTCTTCATGCCGGTGGGCACGGCCGGAACAGTCAAGGCCGTTGCGCAGGACGTGCTCGAATCGCTCGGCGCGGAGATCATCCTCGGCAACACTTATCACCTTTACCTGCGCCCCGGCCACGAGGCAATCCAGCGCATGGGAGGGCTGCACCGGTTTATTAGTTGGCCGCGTGCAATGCTCACCGATTCGGGCGGCTTTCAGGTTTTCAGCCTGAGCCAGTTGCGCAAGGTCACGGACGAGGGCGTGCGCTTCAGGTCCCATTTGGACGGCAGCAGCCACTTCTTTACTCCGGAACATTCCATGGATGTGCAGATCGCGCTCGGCGCGGACATCTGTATGGCCTTCGACGAGTGCACTGAATATCCGGCTGACCGCAGCCGCGCCGAAGAGAGCCTGAGGCTGACATTGGCCTGGGCGCGGCGCTCACTCGACCACTTCCGTGCGCACCGCGATGAGGTGGTGTGGCGCGATGAGTTCGGCGGGCGGGTTCAGAGTTTGTTCGGCATTGTGCAAGGCGGAATGTACCACGATCTGCGCCGTGAGAGCGTAGAGCGGCTGGTGGAGATGGACCAAACCGGATCCGGTTTCGGCGGCTACGCCATCGGCGGCTTGAGCGTGGGCGAGCCGCGTGAGTTGACTATGGAGATGATCGCCGAGGTGCTGCCGCTGTTGCCGGCGGACAAGCCGCGCTACGTGATGGGCGTCGGCTATCCCGACGAGATCGAGCAGTACGCGCGAATGGGCGTGGACATGATGGACTGCGTGCTGCCGACCCGCGCAGCGCGCCATGGGCTGCTCTTCACCAGCGAAGGGCGGCTGAACATCAAAGGCAAACGCTATGCCGAAGACCAGGGTCCGCCCGATCCGGCCTGCCAGTGCATGGTCTGCCGGCGCTACACGCGTGCCTACCTGCGCCACCTGATGCAATCCGGCGAGGCGCTCTCCGGAACGCTGAATACGATCCACAATCTGGCGTATTACCTGGGCATCATGGATCGCGTGCGAAAGAGTTTGGCTGCGGAAGCCTGAACGCCTCGCGAGCGTTAGTCGCCGATAGCTCCGCCGAGCAGTTGCTTCAACGCCACAACGTAGTCAGTCAGCGCGCGGCGGCCGGCTTCGGTCATGCGATAGAGAGTCTGCGGCTTGCGCAAGACAAATTTCTTTTCGATCGTCACGTAGCCGGCTTCTTCCAGCTTCAGCAGTTGCGCGCCCAGGTTGCCGTCGGTCGAGCCGGTCTTCGCGCGCAGCCAGGTAAACTCCGCCTCCTCGACCGCGGAGAGCAGCGAGAGCAGAGCCAGGCGCAGCTTACCGTGAATGACAGGGTTGAGTTCCGGCAGTTCAGGCATGGGAGACCCCTTGCCCCGCACGGGCTGCCTTTTGCTTGCGGGACTCCGCGATCATCCCGTAGATTCCGAAGACGATCTGGCAGAAGAAGATGGCGGCCAGAAAGACGATGGACGTGACGCTGTCAGAGGTAAAACAGCCAACAACCGCGGAGGCCCACCAGACTACGGCGCAGGCAAACTGCATCTTCCACTTGAGAATGATGCTGGAGGTAGCATTGGCCGCGCCAAGCATGGCGCCGATAATAGCGACCGAATTGTGAAGGTCAAGCCTCCCGCTCATGCCGAGAGACATCATTACAGCGAAAGTGGAGATGCCCATGGCGAGCCAGATTGCCATCATGGCGCGGCCGACGGTGGTTTCAGGGCGCTTACCCGCGTTGCGCGAGGACAGTATCCCCGTAAGTACACCGGCGGCGATCATGGTCACCGGCCAGGCGAGTGTGCTGTGGCCCCAAGTGGCCCATGCGATGGCGATGTAATAGGCCACGCCCCATAGTACGAAGGTCCATCCCCAGCTCTCGGTTGTGCGCCGACCCTCGGCGATCATGGTTTCGATGAGGTTGAGCCTGTCTTTCAGTTCCAACTCTTCAGGGTTTGTATTCATAGATCATCTCCTGGAAGGTCTCTGTTGACTCTCAGAGAAGTCTCCAATAAGGAGTACTCTATTAAATAGAGCGATGAATGTCAAGAATATTTTTTGCTCCTTTTGAAGCTGCTTTGAGGATTACGCCGGAATGAGCCTGCGGGTCTGGCACTCCTGTTTGGTCAGCCTGAGTGTATGACACCGCTGCGTTGCGCGAAGTTCGTTCAACTGCCCGATGACACGCTCCAACACTCCGTCCCAATCTCCTGGCGCGCTCTGGCGAAAGAGCTTTGCAGTGGGATACCAGGGGGTGGCCTCGGTCCGCTGCATCCAGCGCCAGTCGCTCAGGTGAGGCAGCAGAATCCAGACGGGCTTGCCCATGGCGCCGGCCAGATGGGCTATGCAGGTGTCGGTGGTGATGACCAGATCGAGCGTAGCCATGAGAGCCGCAGTCTCGGCCAGGTCGCGGTCATGGCTGGAGCCGTCCACAACAGGAACGTCGCCAGGCAGCGCGGCCAATTGTTCGGCAGCCGGACCTTTCTGCAGCGCGATCCAGGTGATGCCGGGAGTGCGCAGCAATGGCAGGAGCGTGGACAATTGCACAGAGCGCTGGCGGTCGGCTTTGTAGCGCGGATTGCCCGCCCAGGCCAGACCTACGCGGTGCCGTCCTTCTAGCCGCGAGCGCGGAATTTTTGCCCTCTTTTCGGCGGCTAACTCCGGGTCAGCAAAAAGATATGCGCCGGGCCAGGGAACCGTCTCGACTGTGGTTCCGAATACGGCGGGCAGGCTCATCAGCGGACATTCCAGATCAAGTTTTGTGTCGAGCTCTGCCGGATTGGCTCCCAGCAGCACAGTTTCCACCAGTCCGCCGCGCACCGCAGAGAGCGATTGCATCAAGCGGAGCGCCGGCGCCTGCACCTGCAAAATCACATGGCCGCCACGGGCCGCGACCATGGCTGCATAGCGGCAGAATTGGATGGTGTCGCCCAGCCCCTGCTCGGCGTGGAGAAGAATGCAGCGTCCGCCGAGGGCCTCGCCCTGCCACCGGGGCTGAGAAAAAGCTCTCGGGTTGCGATGAACTTCGCGGAACTTCCAACGCGCTTCGTAACCCGAC
>PLOI01000011.1 GCA_003142015.1 Acidobacteriaceae bacterium
CGAGCCGGTGCAGGAGCGCGGCAACTCGCTCTCCACAGGCCAGAAGCAGCTCATCAACTTTGCCCGCGCGCTGGCCTACAATCCCCGCATCCTCATCCTCGACGAGGCCACCTCCAGCGTGGACACCGACACCGAACTGCGCATACGCGGCGCACTGGAGCGCATGGTCGAGGGCCGGACAAGTGTGCTGATCGCCCATCGCCTCTCCACGATTCAGCAAGCCGACGAAATTCTGGTGATGCACAAGGGCCAGTTGCGCGAGATGGGCACCCATCAGGAGTTGCTCGCCAAGCGCGGCCTCTACTGGAAGCTCTACCAGCTCCAGTACAAGGACCAGGAGACGAATGGACTTACGGCGTCTGTGCGTGAGCCTTCGATTGCGCCGGCGGTGTGAGCGAGTTAGCGGGTCAGCAGGTCAGCAGGTCAGCGGCGGCAGTGAATTTGTCGCTCTGCAAGGCGATAGCGTTTCAGGTCCTGCAAGCATAGATAACTTAGAAAATCTATCGCTCTCAAGGGCGGCAAACTGCGCAAACGGGAGCTAACTCGCAAGAATTTGGGCTTGCCGGTCGTCAGAAAGCAGCGAAACTCCGGTTGGATGCCGGCCAAAAGTATTGAAACTTGGGGAAATTAAGCCAAATTTGGCTGTTTTTGCATATCATTTCGCCCCTTTTAACTACGTTTGAAATATGGCCCGCTCACGGNNCCGGTGGGCGGGAAGAGAGGAGAATTCTACACAGGGTTTGCTGCGGGAGGTTCGGCACGCGCTGGGCGTTCCAACGGCGGAGATATTGGGGAAGATTGACGTGAACCCCTCGGTGCTTTTCCGGCTGGAGCAGAGCGAGCTGCGGGGCACGATCTCGCTTATCAGGCTGCATGAGGTGGCGGAGGCCATGGACTGCAAGCTGGTCTACGCGATTGTGCCGCGCAACGGGAAGACGCTGGAGGAGCTGGCGGAGAAGCGGGAGGCGGGGAACAGGGAATAGGGGTCGGCGAGTCGGCGAGTCAGCGAGACGAGTCCCAGGTCCGAAAATCCGGATCTCCACCCCACGGACGACGACCTGTCCGTGGGGACCCCGGACCTGGAGCACCCGCGGAGATTACTCGATGGGCAGAAGGGGTAAGGTCAGGTTTTGAGCGGCGGCGGGGCGGCTGCGCGGGGCCTTCTTAAAGGTTGCATCGCGGCGATGGAGTGGGTACTCCGGTTGCTTGCCGTCCAGAATCTGCTGGATGGTGAGGATTTGCAGGCGGGGATAGGTGGTGCCGTCGGTTGATTTGTAGAGGCCGGATTCGGCGGCTTCGCGGAGCATGGGTTTGGTGGGTTCGTCGAACGAAAGGAAGACGCCGATCTCGGCTTTCTCGCGGGAGAGTACGCCGATGAGATCGCGGACCTGGGGCACGGAGACGCCGCCGGCTTTGACGGAAAAGATGATTTGCTTCGACTGGCCGGATTCGTCGTCATGAAAGTAGAGACGGCCGTCGATGCCGCGATCCGCGCCCTTTTTCTGCTCGGCGGGGCGCGCGCCCACCTGGCCCAGCGCCCACCATTGGAACTGGTACTTGTCCTCGGCTGCCAAGGCCGCCGCTCCTTCGTAGTCGGTCGGCTCGCCGACTACTTCATAAGTGGGTTTGATTTCGGGGCCGAAGGCGTCGGAGAGGCGCTTCTTGATGAGGCCGATGGCGAGGTGGGTGATGTCGATGCCGATCCAGCGGCGGTTGAGGCGCTGGGCTACCTGAATGGTGGTGCCGCAGCCGCAGAAGGGGTCGAGGACGAGATCGCCCTCGTTGGAACTGGCCTTGAGGATGCGTTCGAGGAGGGCTTCGGGTTTTTGGGTGGGGTAGCCGAGGCGTTCTTTGGCGTGCGGCGAGAGCGGATCAATATCCGTAATCACATCCTGCACGACAACACCACGATCGACGTCGTGGTACCGCTTGAATCGTGGAATTCCCCCTTTGGAGGGCCAGACAATCAATCCTGCAAGATCAAGCTGATCGAGCCTTTGCTGGACGCTGAGTTCATCCCAACTGAGACCGGCCTGACGGGGTCTGGGAACGGCCCAATGCCTTCCTGCTTTCGTTGGATCAACACCTCGCCAGGGTAGTCCCGATTCTCCTTGCCGCTTGCCTGCTCCAGTCAAGTCACCGAGCGTATATCGGCCGCCTTCATCTTCATGCCGGTAGAATTTCTCGAGGTATTCCGCTGTATATCCCTGATACACGCGATTCCATGTCAAGCTCTCGCTCTTGGAGTAGAAGAGGATCAGGTCGTGAACCGGCCCCCATCGTTTCGCGCTATTGTGCGCACTGGTTCGCTTCCAGATAACCTCGTTTTTGAAGAACTGCGGTCCGAAAACCGCGTCCATCAGTATCTTCAGATAGTGACCAGCTGCTGGATCGCAGTGGAGGTAGATGGAGCCGGTTTCTTTGAGCACGCGGCGCAGTTCGACGAGGCGCGGAGCCATCATGGCGAGATAGGCCATCATGTCGGAGCCGCCGAGAAATGTACGGAAGGCGCGCAGGGCATCGGCTACGCGGCCGCCCTGCTCGACGATCTGCTCATAGGCGCGCTCGGCGTCGATGTTCCACTCCCACGTGTCCTCGAAGGCGTGAATCTGGGAGCTGGATTGCGAGCCGTCTTTCTCGGCGAAGAGAACGTTATAGTCCTGACGGGAGTTGAAGGGCGGGTCGAGGTAGACGAGGTCTACCGACTCGTCCTTGACGTAACGCTGGAGCACATCGAGATTGTCGCCGTAATAGAG
>PLOI01000061.1 GCA_003142015.1 Acidobacteriaceae bacterium
TGGTCGTGGTGCCGCTGGGCCTTGCGGTTCCCACATTCCTCTACTACAACTTCCATGGCCTCCGGGCAAATGGCCTCATCGGCTATCTGAAGCAATTTGCGGGACCGATCTGGTGGATGGCGCCGCTGCTGTTCGTGATAGAAACCATCTCGCATCTGGCGCGCGTTCTGTCGCTCACCGTCCGTCTTTACGCCAACATGTTCGCCGGAGATTTGCTGACGCTGGTCTTCTTCTCATTGATCCCGATTGGCGTTCCGGTGATCTTCCTTGGATTGCACGTTTTTATTTCGTTCATTCAGGCTTTCGTATTCATGCTCCTGACCATGATTTATCTCTCCCTGGCGGTTGCGCACGAACACTAAGAGCAGCTATTAGCTGCTAGCTTTTAGCTTCTAGCTGCGGCATCGAGCAGGAGTCCTAAAAGCTGGAAGCTAGCGGCTAAGAGCTAGAAGCTGTTGTTCAGAAAAGATTCCGCCGGAGAGCGCTTCCGCTCCGGGAAACGGTAGGCCGCAAGCGTGAGGGGGCCAGCACGGTGAGCCTCAACCACCCACTGGCGGCCAATTCAAAGAGAAGCAGGAGAACTATGCAGAAGCTTCAATATTTGTTTACGGCCCTGGCGGTTTTATGTTTCGCCATTCCGGCCTTCGCGGACGGCGGTTCGGCCGTCGTCAGTCTGGTTCCGATCGGCGCCGGTTTAGGCATGGGCCTGGCCGCTGGTATGTGCGGCCTCGGCCAAGGCAGGGCCGTTGGCTCGGCCGTCGAAGCGCTGGCCCGCAACCCCGGCGCACGCGGTGGAATCTTCACCTTCCTGATTCTCGGTCTGGCCCTGATCGAGTCCCTTACCCTGTTCACGCTGGTTATTGTCTTCATCAAGATGTAGCCAGATTGGCCTCACGGCAAGCAAATCGGCCCCATCCATTCGGGTGGGGCCGATTTGTCTGTGAGGCTGGCAGTCCTTACCGGCCGCCTGGGGCAGCACTGCCCGGAGCGGAGCGCAGCATCTGGATGGCTTGCCGGTAGTCCAGCCTGGCGGGTACCGGCGCATACTGGCTCATCTCCTCCGTAGTGTCAAAGCTCTTGGTCTTGAAGAGTATCCGGAGGTTCATCTTCATCTGGAAGCGTGCGATCCGCCATTGCCGGCCGCCCACATCAGCCTGCTCGATGACCACCCATCCCCCCTTGTCCAGCTTGCCCAGGATGCCCCAGCCATAGTCTGTGTCCTGCTGTAGATGGCCCTCCAGTCGCGCCACGCGCTCCTGTGCGGCGTCGATCCAGAGTTCGCCAGTCATAGCGGTCAGCGCCTGCATTTCCAGGTCAGGCGGGCTGAAAGCCAGATTGGGCCGGAAGTGAAACTTCTCCACCGTCCCCGAAGGGCCCTGGCCCGAACCCGCGTATTCGTAGAGGAATGCCTGGGGCAACATGCGCAGCAGCTTGAAAACGATTCCGGCGTCCGCTTCCTCGCTCTGTTTGCGGTGCCGCTGCCGGCTCGGGTCGCTGAGGAGCGCATCCAGCCGCGCCTCTTCCTGCTGCTCGTCGGCCTGGCTTAACGGCTGGTCGTTGAGCCGCACCAGCCGGGCCACATCGCCGTCACGTGTTTCGATGATTTCCTTGGTCGAGGTCAGCCGCGGGCTGGATTTGCGCAGCCGGTAACGCATGGGGTGGTTTGCGTCCTGGGCTGTGCGCATCTCTGTGGCAAGCGCCCGCCCCACCAGCGCCTGAGCCTGGGTGGGAGTAAGGGCGGCGTGGGCAACTGGCTGTGCCAGTGCGGCTCCGGCCCAGGGAAGCAGCAGGAAAAATGTCAAAAATCTATGCACAACCTCTAGTTTAGCGGGCATGAGCCTTCCCTGGATGGTGATTGAATCCCCTTGTTTGTTAGACGCGAGGACGCCAGACAAGATGCCCGGTTTGGAGCAATGGGTCCGGGTTGCGTATAGTTCCATCAGGACGAATTGCAAAGTGCGAGGTCTCATAGACTGAAGCAGACGGCTTTAAGACAGAGCTACCCCAGGAGGAATCAGATCATGGCAGTTGAAAATGCTCCAGCGCGCATCGGCAAGACCATCGTGATTCGCGGCGACGTGAAGGGCAGTGAAGACTTGATTTTAGAGGGGCGAGTGGAGGGGACAGTGATCCTCACGGAGAGCCGGTTGACCATCGGCCCCAATGCAAGCGTTGCCGCCGATCTCACCGCCAAAGACATTCTGATTATGGGCCAGGTCCAGGGCAACCTTATCGCCAGCGGCCGCGTCGAGTTGCGCGCCGGCTGCCAGGTGGAAGGCGATGTCCGTGCCCTCCGCCTGGCGATAGAAGACAATGCTGCGTTCCGCGGAAAGGTGGACCTGACGCAGGGCGCTTCCAAGCAGCTCGATAGCCCAAAGACGCCACAAGTGGGCGCCGTTGTTTGATAAGAAGCTGCGCGCCGGCACGTTCATGTGTCATCGGCCGGATCGCAAGGGGATTTGAGGGTGCTTAGCCGTTGGTTTGACAAGAAGCAGGAGAGCGGTCCCGCCGCTTCCGTCCCTGGCTTTACCGGGCCCAAGGTGCCGCGCCACTCGGGCGGATGGGCGGCTCTGCGCAAACGGCTTGAGGAGGAGTCCAGCCTCCACGCAATCGACATAGGCTATACCTCTCCGGCCAACATCCACTACCTGACTGGCCTGGGCCATAGCATTTTCATGGCCGATGTGGTCCACGATGCCTACACGGGAAACTGGCAGACGGGCACGGATGAGGACGGCAACCCGGTCTGGGATGTCGAGGGCTTTCTCTCCCAGTCGCTCGCTTTTTCCGGCCGCATGTTTGACGTGGTTCTGTTATGGGCCACGCTTGACTATCTTCCCGAACCACTGGTAGCGCCGGTGGTGCAGCGCCTGTTTGAGGCCACAAATCCAGGCGGGCAGGTGCTGGCTTTTTTCCACACCCGGACCCACGGCGAGGAGACTGCGCACTGCCGATTCCACCTCACTGCCGGCGACGATGTTGAGATCCAGTTGGCCGAGCAGTTTCCCATTCAGCGCGCCTTTACCAACCGCAGCATCGAGCGGCTCTTCGCCGCCTGGCCCGGTTACCACCAGTTTCTGGCCAAGGACGGCGTCTCAGAGGTGATCATCACGCGCTGAAGGGATGAACTGCCCGAAGATCCTCACAAGATCAGCCTGACAAGGAGACAACCATGATGAGCTTGCAGGGAACGCGCATTACATGGCTGGGACATGCGACCGTGCTGGTCCAGACCTCCAAAGGAACGAACTTCCTCATTGATCCTTTCATCGCGCAAAATCCTAAGTACCCGAAGAATTTTGTTCTGCCGGAGAAGATCCACTACATTTTGTTGACCCACGGCCATGGAGACCATATTTCCGATGCGGCGCCGGTAGCCGCAAAGCACAACTCCACCGTTGTGGCCATCTATGAGCTCGCAGCCTATCTCGCAGGCAAGGGCGTGGCCCATACCATCGGGATGAATCTGGGCGGAACCGTGCAACTGGACGATGTGGCGGCCACTATGGTCGAGGCCAAGCACTCATCCGCGGCGCAGGATGAACGGGGAACTCACGATGTGGGGGTTGCCGCGGGATTTGTATTGACCATTGCGGATGGTCCTGTTCTTTACCACGCCGGCGATACGGCGGTTTTCTCTGACATGAAGCTAATTCGCGAGCTATACCGGCCCGAGGTGGCTATGCTTCCCATTGGAGGACACTTCACGATGGGTCCGAGGGAAGCAGCGTTGGCCGTGCGTTTTCTGGAGCCGAAGCTCGTCCTTCCGCTGCACTTTGGAACCTTCCTTCCGCTGAAGGGAACGCCGGAACAACTGGCCGCATTGGTCGATGGCGGCGTTCAGGTGGCTCGGTGGACGCCAGGAGAGACTATCCAGAATTGACCCCAGCTTTCCCGCCTGACGTTGCGCGGCAAGCTGGAGGTCATCGTCCAGGGCGCGTTAGCAGGTCCTAAAGATAGCGCGAGGGTTTCGGTGGCGGCAACTGACGGCCGGAGGGATCGGATGTGCCTCTAAGCCCGGTGAGACCCTGGTCGCCAAGATGCACGCCGGTGGGAGTTTCCGCGGCGCGATAATTGCGCAGGTCGCGCAAAATATCTTCCTTCTCGCGGGCGTACTGGCCGGCCAGATGGGTCAGGGCATAGGTGATGATGTCGCTGTGGTGCAAGTCCTGCATCGAGGGATCGCGGCGCATGTTCACCCACAAGCGATGCACCAGCTGCACGTCGTCGGGGCTTAGCTTGGGCGCGTGTGGCCCAATGTAATATACCTTGGCTTCGCCGCTTGGATCGACGACATAGAAGTTGAACTGGCGCTTGGGTTGTGGCAGAGCCTCCCAGGCCAATCCCAGGTGGAAAGCTTGTTCTTCGGCAGTAATAGAGTTGGAGACTCCGGAGACAACCGAGTCAACCTCCAGCGAACTTGCACCCTGCGCCAGTGCGGCGAAGACATCCCCTGCGGGAATCAAGAGTAGGGAGACTTTTTTGCCGAAGCTCTCTGCTACCGAAATGGCCTTGGTAAAGATCATCTGCTCATGTTCGCTGAAGCTCTGCTCTATGGCGCTGAGATACTCTGGTCCACCCACGCCCATCATGCGCACATTGATAACCACCACGTCCTGATCTTCAGTGCTGGTGTGAGAGAGCGTCCACTTGAGCGCAAACGGGTTAGCGGCGTCGTGCATGGTTACCATGACGCCACCGGGGCGGATAGCGGCGGACTCCCGGCTCACCGTGTCCTGGTGCTCCAGTTGGAAGAAATCCTTCATCTGGTGTGCAGTCAGGGCATGTTTGCGCAGGTTAGCGCGCTCGGAGACCGTAAAGATAATGAAGAAGGCCGCAGCAAAGACAACGCCGCTCACCGTGGCTACCGACTTGGTAAACAGGTTGACGATGGCGGTAGAGGACAGCACCAGGAAGACCGAGAGCAGCCCAATGGGAATCTCGAAGCTTCCGATGCGGATGTTGGGAGGAACCTTCCAGCCGCGCTCGCCATGGTACTTCCAGCGCAGAACCAGCATGGCCAGGCTGTTGAAGGTGAACGACCAGATGACGCCGAAGGCATAAGCCTCTCCCAGAGTGATGATGTTGCCCCGGCTGACGATGATGGTGAACATCTGGAGGATGAAGACCATGTTGATGATGCGATAGCTGGTGCCGAATCTTGCGTGCGGCTTGCGGAACCAGTCGGTCAGCACGCCGTCCTCGGCCACGCGCATCAGCACGCCGGTCGAGCCAATCATCGAGGTGTTGATGGCGCCGGAGAGAATCAGAAAGCCGACCAGCACCACAAAGATGCGAAAGGCTATGCGCCAGAACAGCGGCCCAACCATGAACATCGCCAGTCCGGCGATCAGGTTGTCCTGGTAGACGTGGGTGATCTGCCATGCGGGAATCAGCATGGATGCAAGTAGCGTTGCGCCGCCGGTAAAGATGAGGCTGTAGATGGCGATGACAATCGCCGCCCTCTTCAGATTCTTCAGCTTGGGATGCTGGATTTCACGATTGACCTGGGCCAGCGTTTCCTCGCCGCTCATCGCCAGGATGGAGTGGCCAAAGGCCATGAGAATGCCGAAGAGGCCCATCAGCGGAAGCAGTTGCGGCGCTCCCTTCAGGAATCCAAGGGCGTCGCTGCTGAACTTGAGATGGGCAGGCAAAGGCGATGGGGGCAGGTGAGCGCCGCGAGTCATGAATACCGAGTAAGTTCCCCACAGCAACAGAATCACCACCATTACCGTGGTGACCTGCATGACGCGCAGAGCCTTGCTGCTGGATTCCTCAATGCCCTTGATGTTCTGCCACCAGTAATAGATGGTGACCGCGGCCGCAAACACCGCCGCGGTGTGATTCATATCGAACTGGAAGGGATGATGATGCGTGTCCATCAGAGCCGGAGGGAGCCAATTACTTTGGGCTGCAACCGTCATCAGCTCGTTCATTAAACCTGTAATGTATTGTCCGGCCGAAACACCGGAGATTGGTCCGGTAAGAATGTAATCGAACATCAGGGCTGAGACGCTGAGTTTGGCAAAACCGCCGCCCAGGGCCTCCTTGACCACGCGGTAGACGCCGGCGCGGGTGAACATCGAACAGCTTTCGACGTAGACCGCCCGCACCGCGAAGCTGAACAGCATGATGCCGAGGATGAACCAGGGCGCCGCCTCGCCAACCATCTGCTCGGCGATACCCCCGGCATAAAAGGCCGAAGACCCCAAATCATTAAGAACAATGGCTGCCGCGCGCCAAAAAGAGATAAACGTCAGCATCACCGAGGATGCCACGATGAGACGGACGCGGTCGGAAGGAGGGGCTACGAACGTTCGGTTGGATGCCATCGCGAATGTGCCGGCGCGACGGCCGGCTTTTCTTTAGATGCGGGAGCGAAAATCATCACACGCCCCGCGATGAGTATATTTTCGAATCAAGAGGGAGTCAATGGAAATAACCGACGCCAAGCAGACCGGGCCTTCAAGCGCGTGGTTCAGGCGGTTCGTCCTTGCCGATGAGTTCCTTGCCATCCTCGAAGAAACTGATGAGAACGACCACGGCAGACCCTGCAAGACCGACAAAAAACATGATTTCCAGCAATCGCATCGCGAAAACAGCAAATAGCATAGGCAAATTGTAGCCTTTTTTTGACTTGTTCGCAGTCTTTTCAGGAGAAGGTGCTACCTCGAACCGCAGCCGAAGGCGGCGATTCTCCTTGCGCGGCGCGCTTCGCTGAGAGAATGCTCGTGGCTCACTTGCCGCGCCCCTGCGCCTGATGCGATAAACTCGGCGGAGTATGAAGCACGCATTCTGGAAGTTGGGAGCCTGGAAGTTGTGGGCCGCCGCCGTTCTCTCCGCCGGCCTGCTCGAGTTGCCGTTTCCGTTGGCCGGGCCAATGCCCGCCTGGCGCAGCATCTTCGCATGGTTTGGGCTTGTCCCGCTGCTGTGGGCGCTCCTTTCGCCAAGTTGTATGGAATCGCCGCGTCCACTGCGCCGCGGCTTTCTGATTGCCTATCTCTGCGGCGTTCTGTGGTACATGGGCAATTGCTATTGGGTGCGCGACACCATGCTCCACTACGGCGATATGCCGCTGGGCGCGCCCACGCTGCTGCTCGTGGGCTACAGCCTGGTTCTGGGGCTTTACTTCGGCTTCTTCGGCCTGGGAGTCGTGCTGGTGCGCCGGGCAACGGGCAGCACTCGTCTGGCGCTGGCTTTTGCGCCCATCCTGTGGACCGCCCTAGAACTGGCCGCCGCGCGCGTCACCTCCGTGCCTTGGGACCAGCTCGGCTACTCGCAGGTGGACAACCAGGAGGTGACTCAGCTTGCGACGTGGGCCGGCGTCTATGGCATCAGCTTCCTGCTCGTGGCCATGAACGCGCTCATTGCCGAAGACTTGCTCTTCGGCCGCGATCCCGCTTACGCGTGGGTGAACCGCCCGTATTGGCGTGTTTTGCTCGCGGTTACGGTCGGCTCCATTACGGTTCTCTCATATGCGCTGCCGCAGAACCCGGCCCCCACCGCAACCGCCGTCCTGATCCAGCCCAACCTCGATGTGGGGGCCGAAACCAGTTGGTCAGGCCCCGGCGAATGGGATCGCCATATCGCCGAGTTCAAACGGCTGGCTGGCGAACAATGCAAAACTTATATCGCCGGAATCCCGCAAACTGGAGCGCCGCAAGGCGAGATCATTTGCCCGCCTTATCCCACGCATCCTGATCTGGTGGTCTGGCCCGAGTCGCCCGCGCCCTTCGTTGAGAACGACGCACGTTTTCAGCAGGCGCTGGTAGCTATCGCCCGGCAGGAACAGGCGCCTCTGGTGGTGGGCAATATCGGCGCGGATTTCTCAGCAGAAGATCAATCCTGGCGCGAGTTCAATTCCGCGCTCGTTGTCGGAGTGGACGGCGCGCGAGTGGGCCGCTACGACAAGATTCACCTCGTCCCCTTCGGCGAGTACATTCCCTTCCATAATCTGTTGACCTTCGCCCGCAAGCTCACCGGCCGCGTCTCGGAGTTTTCGCGCGGCGACGAGCGCAAGGTCTTCCGCCTCAATGGCCATCGCTACGGCGTCTTCATCTGCTACGAGGCCGTCTTCGCCGACGAGGTGCGAGAATTCGCGCAACTTGGCGCCGAGGTGCTGGTCAACATCAGCGACGACGGCTGGTACGGTGACACCAGCGCTCCCTGGCAGCACTTGAACATGGCGCGGATGCGGGCCATCGAAAATCGCCGTTGGCTTCTGCGCGACACTAACAGTGGAGTCACCGCGGTCATCGACCCCTACGGCCGCGTCCGCCAGAGCATTCCCCGCCACGCCGTCGACGCGCTGCCCGCACAGTTCGCTTTCCGCAGCGATGTGACCTTCTACACCGCCCATGGCGACCTGTTTGCATGGCTCTGTGCCATACTTGCTTTAGGGATTGTTGCCTGGGCGGGAAGAAAGCTCCTGCGCCAGCGGATAGCTTCCTCGTAAGTTCAAAAAAGTCAGGTCATAAGAGCAAAGCCATGTCGTTGAACGATCTCGAATTCGCTTACGCTCCCGTNNTGCGGGAGTATCTTTGACCCTGCCCGCATCCGCAGGGAACTCGCCGAAATAGAAACCAAACTGGCCGATCCTTCGCTCTGGTCCAATCCCAACGCAACCAAACCGCTCATGCGCGATAAGAAGCGCCTGGAAGTGATGGTGGCCGATGACGAATCTCTGATTCGCCGCACCCAGGACGTCGAAGCTTATATCGAGCTGGCCCGCGAAGGCGAGGATGTCCTCGTTGAACTCGACCAAGAGATCAAAGCCCTGGAAGGGTTTGCCGAGGAACTCGAAGCCCGCACGATGCTCAGCGGCGAGGCCGACCCGATGAACGCCATCGTCACCGTTCACCCCGGCGCCGGCGGCACTGAGAGCCAGGACTGGGCCGAGATGCTGCTGCGCATGTACCTGCGCTGGGCCGAGCAGCAAGGCTTCAAAACCGAGATGAACGACTATCAGGACGGCGAAGAGGCGGGCATCAAATCCGCCACCTTCACCATCATCGGAGAATATGCCTTTGGGCAACTGGCCGGCGAGAGCGGTGTCCATCGCCTGGTGCGCATCTCGCCCTTCGACTCCGCCAAGCGCCGCCACACCTCTTTCGCCTCCGTCTACGTCTCGCCCGAAATCGACGAGACCATCAATGTGGACGTGAAACTTGAAGACTTGCGCATTGACACCTACCGCTCTGGTGGCAAGGGCGGCCAGCATGTGAACACCACCGATTCCGCCGTGCGTATGACGCATCTGCCCACGGGCATCGTCGTCTGCTGCCAGAACGAGCGCTCCCAGCACAAGAACCGCGACAAGGCCATGAAGATTCTTCGCTCGCGCCTCTACGAATACGAGCTGGAAAAGAAGCGCGCCGTGAGCAAGAAGCTCGAAGACTCGAAGTTGGAGATTAACTTCGGTTCGCAGATTCGGTCGTACGTCTTGCAGCCTTACCGCATGGCCAAAGACCATCGCACCAAGGTCGAAGTGGGCGATGTGGACAAGGTGCTGGACGGCTACCTGGAGCCGTTCCTGCGCGGCTATCTGCTGGCCAAGCGGCGCGGCACCGCCGTTGCCGCGGAGCCGGACGACGATCTGGATGTATAGCGGCCTGAATCGTCCGCTATACTCATGAGTCCAAGGATGAGGAGTCATTGCTTGCCTTCCATGCGTATCCTTCGATTGATCTTCTTGATGCTCTTGTTGCCGGTCGTGTGCCTGCCCGCTCGCGCTGTTTCAAATTCTGCCGACGCGCCCCATGTGCGTGTACAGTTGGTGGTGTCCGAAGAGAATCTCATTCCAGGGACAAAAGATGAGAATAATGCGGGCCTTTATTTCAAACTGGAAGCCGGCTGGCACATCTACTGGATGAATCCGGGCGACGCGGGCGAACCGCCGCACGTTCAGTGGACGCTGCCTGTCGGGATTACCGCCGGACCTTTGCGGTTTCCCGCGCCGAAGCGTTTGCCCCTCGGCCCCCTGATGGATTATGGCTACGAGGGCGAAGTTTACTTCCCAGTCATGTTGAACGTGGCGAAGAGCCTCAAGCCAGGGCCGGTGACCTTGCACGCTAAGGTGAATTGGCTTGTTTGTCGCGAGGTCTGCATTCCCGGCAAGGCAGAATTGGAAGTCAAACGTCGTGTGGCTACTGAGGAGGGCATCTCAGAGGAAAATGCCGATTACGGGCTATTTCTTCGTCAGCTTAAGGCGAACTCGTATCCTCAACAACTCCCTGCGAATGCCAAAGCCGTCTTTCAGCCCACGCACACGGGCCTTCGGCTCACCATCGAAACCGGCCAGCGAGAGCTTTCCGCCGCATTTTTCCCCTCAGATCCGGACATTCTCGACAATCCTGCCCCGCAAAAGCTAACGCCCATCCCCAATGGCTTAATTCTCGACTTAAAGAAAGACGCGAATCTTGTCTCCAATCCTGCTCAATTAAAAGGGGTTCTAGAACTTTCTGGCGGACGGTCGTATGAGATTGCCGCGCTGCCACCGGGAGGGACAGCGCCGACTACCGCGTCTTCCGCTCCTGCTGCGGCTCCCTCCACAGCCGCATCGGAACCTTCTGGCGCGCAGGCCTCATCCAGCCCTGTGCCAATCACCGCGCCTCCACTTTCCTTGTCGCTGCTAGCTAGGACCTCAGGCCTGGCCTTTCTCGGCGGGCTGCTGCTCAACCTCATGCCGTGCGTCTTCCCGGTGCTCTTCCTCAAAGGTTTGGCGCTGGTCAACTCGGGCAATGAGGAACGCGCCAAGCTGCGCATGCATGGGATGGTCTATGCCGCGGGCATTCTGGTTTCCTTCTGGGCACTGGTGGCTGTGCTGCTCGGTTTGCGCGCCACCGGCGCCACGCTGGGCTGGGGATTCCAGTTCCAATCGCCGGTCTTTCTTGCACTGATGGCCGGACTGCTCTTCTTCTTGGGGCTATCGCTGGCCGGCCAGTTCGAGATTGGCCTCACACTCACCAGCGCTGGCGGGGCATTGGCGCAGAAGCAAGGCTACACGGGCAGCTTCTTCACCGGCGTGCTGGCCGTGGTGGTTGCCACGCCCTGCACCGCGCCGTTCATGGGAGCGGCTGTCGGCTACGCGCTGAGTCAGTCCGCAGCGGTCACCTTTGCTGTCTTCACAGCGCTCGCCTTGGGCCTGGCCGCGCCGTACGTCGCGCTCACTCTGCAACCAGCCTGGACGCGCCTGCTCCCGAAGCCCGGCGCATGGATGGAAGTGTTGCGCCAGGCCGTCGCCATTCCGATCTTCGCCACGGTAATCTGGCTGGCCTGGGTGCTGGCGCAGGCTTATGGCGCCAGTGTGCTCTCCGCGCTTTTGGCGAGCTTCCTGCTGCTTGCCATCGCTGGCTGGTTCCTCGGCCGCTGGCCGGCGAAGCGTTGGTCTTTTGCGGTTGCCGCCTTGATTCTGCTTGGAGTGGTCGCTCTGGCTTTCTTCGGCCAAAGGCTGGTTAGCGAATCCGCGGGCAGAACAGGTCAGTTTGGAAGATCCGATCTGGATTCCGTTGCCGCCAACGGCTGGGAGCCGTGGTCACCGGAAACGGTCAGCCGCTATCAGGCTCAGGGCCGTCCGGTCTTTGTGGACTTCACCGCTAGCTGGTGCCTGAGTTGCCAGGTAAACGAGCGCATTGCGCTGAATCGGCCGGAAGTGAAGCAGGCCTTTCAATCCGCCAACGTCGCCTTGCTTCGCGCCGACTGGACCCGGCACGACGAGGCCATCACGCAGGCCTTGACGACCCTGGGCCGAAGCGGCGTGCCTGCCTACGCCCTCTACGCTCCCGGCCAGAGCGAACCGCAGATGCTGCCGGAGGTGTTGACGCCGGGGATTGTGATGGATGCGTTGGCAAAGTTGCCGAAGTTGCCACTCTGATTTGTATCAATCTCCGCCGCGCTTGGCGGAGCGGATGCGCCGAATCTCTTCCATCCTTTGCGCCAGCAGTTTTTCGCGGCCCTCCTGCGTGGGATGGTAGTAGCTGCGGCCTTTGAGCGAGTCAGGCAGGCAATCCATGTCGGCCACCTTGCCCTCTTCGTTGTGGGCGTAGCGGTAGCCCTTGCCGTAGTCCAGTTCCTTCATCAACTTGGTGGGCGCGTTGCGCAGGTGCAGCGGCACCGGCTCCTGACGGGTTGCTTCTATCTCGCTCTGCACGGCGCCGTAGGCGGTGTAAACCGAGTTTGATTTGGGTGCCAGGCAGAGATAGACGACCGCTTCGGCCAACGCCAGATCGCCCTCCGGAGAGCCGAGAAAGTCGATGGCTTCTTTTGCCGAGAGAGTCAGGTTGAGCGCCTCGGGAGCTGCCAGGCCGATGTCCTCGATGGCCATGCGGACGATGCGGCGGGCGAGATAGAGCGGGTCCTCGCCGCCAGCGAACATGCGCGCCAGCCAATAGAGCGCGGCGTCGGGGTCGCTGTTGCGCACGCTTTTGTGAAGCGCTGAGATCAGGTTGTAATGCTCCTCGCCCGACTTGTCGTACATCAGAACGCGCTGCTGGACGGCTACACCGGCCAGCGTTCTGTTGATTTTCTTCTTGTCTTCGACGGCGAGTTGCGCCGCGACTTCCAGCGTGTTGTAAGCATTGCGGCAGTCGCCGCTGGAATAGCTGGCGATCAGTTGCAATGCATCGTCGTCGGCGGTCAACTCCAGCGCGCCCAACCCACGCTCGCGGTCTTCCAGAGCCCGGCGCAGGAGAGCCGTGATCTGCTCCTCCGAGAGCGGTTCCAGCACGTAAACGCGGCAGCGTGAGAGCAGCGCCGAAATAATCTCGAATGACGGATTCTCGGTGGTCGCGCCGATCAGCCGGATGTCGCCGCGCTCCACGTAGGGCAGGAAGGCGTCCTGCTGCGCCTTGTTGAAGCGGTGAATCTCATCAATGAAGAGAATGGTGCGCGAGTGCATCCTGGAGGCCTGAGCCGCCGCGACCATCACCTGCTTGATCTCCTTGATGCCGCTCATCACGGCGGAGAACTCGATGAAGCTGGCTTGGGTGGTCTCGGCGATGATTTTGGCCAGCGTGGTTTTGCCCACCCCCGGCGGACCCCACAAAATCATCGACCCTGACCCTGAAGCATCGAGACTGTCGCGCTCGATCTGCACGCGCAGTGGTTTGCCTGCGCCGACCAGGTGCTCCTGGCCGCTGAACTCTTCCAGAGAGCGCGGTCTCATGCGCTCGGCCAGCGGCGCGGTGCGGAGCGTGTCTTTGGATGCTTTCCCGGAATTCAGAGGCTCTTCGCCAAAGAGATTCATCGCGCACCCCTTCGCTGCCGCGAAGCCTCATAGAGCAGCACGCTGACCGCTGCCGCCGCGTTGAGGCTTTCAACAGGGCCGGGGCAGGGAATAGTCACTGCTCCATCGGCCAACTCAGCCAGCGCCTGCGGCACGCCGTTGCCTTCATTGCCAATCAGCAGCGCGACGGGGCCGGCCAGGTCGATGCGGTCGGCTGGCTCTGCTCCGTGGACGGCCGTCGTCCAAATTCTGACGCCGGCCTCGTGCAGGCGGGAAAAACATTCTTCCACGCTGGTTTCCAGCAGCGGAAGCCGAAAGACGCTGCCGGCGGAGGCGCGCACGGCCTTGGGGTTCCAGGCGCTGACCGTGCCGGGCAGGCTGAGGATGGCTGTCGCCCCGAAGGCCTCGGCGGAGCGCAGAATCGTTCCCAGGTTGCCGGGGTCTTGCAGGCCAGCCAGCACGACAATGAGTGGCGTGGCCTTCGTCCGGCTCACGAGAACATCGGCCCAACTCCAGCTCGGCGGCTCAATCAAAGCAGCAACCGGCTGGGGCGTTTCGGTCGAAAGCGCGGAATCAAGTACCTCTTTAGGTACCTGCAACACCTCTGTCTCCGCCGGCAGAGCCAGTTCTTCAAGCAGATGCTCCGCTCCCTGCGCCACAAAAACACAAGAGATACGCAATCCGGCACGCAGGGCCTCTTCGAGCAGGTTTGGCCCTTCGATTCCCGCAAGCGCAAGGCTGCTGCCGCCAGCCAGACTGCGACTGTCGCGGCCGGGATGGGCCAGCACTCGGCGCAAATCCTTCAAGCGCACATTCTGCTTACTCTGTACAATGCGATAAGGCATCGGCGCGTAACCTGTTGACGCTTAGCCGATTTTAAGCTGTTTTGCCGGGCGGGCGCAGGGGTTTCCGGCTTCGAGCCCGGGATTTGCGCTGGGTCCGGTGTCGTGATGGTTTTCGTTATTGTGGTAACTCATACCCAGAACTGAGGTAGACTTTCTTGTCCGCGGAGATTTTGCGCGTCAATCCCGATGAGCCCCAGCCTGACCGGATCGACTATATCGTCTCCTGTCTGCGCAAGGGCGATGTAATTGCCTTGCCGACCGATACCTTTTACGGTCTGGCCGTGGACCCGGTGAATCTCCATGCGGTGGAGCAGATTTATCAAATTAAGACTCGTCAGAAACAAAAGCCTTTGTCTCTGCTGATTGCGACGCTGGCGCAGGCGTATGAATTGGCCCGCGACACTGACCCCATGCTGGACAAGCTGGCCGACCGCTTCTGGCCTGGTCCGTTGACCATCATCGTGAGAGCTGGCGGAAAGCTGCCGCTGCGCTCTACGGCGAATACCGGCAATGTTGCCCTGCGCCTGCCCGACGCCGCCATTCCCCGCGCGGTTGTGGAGCGACTCGGCCTGCCAATCACGGCTACCTCGGCCAACCTTTGGGGGGCGTCCGAGTGCACCAATGCAGCATGCGTCCGCGATCAGCTTGCCGACCGCATTCCTCTGATTATTGACGGCGGTTCCACGGGCCGCGCGCGGCCCACCACCATCGTTGATCTTTCGCTGGGCTCCGGCCGCTGGGTGATTTTGCGCGAGGGCGCCATTCCGACGCATGAGATTGTCATGGTGTTGCAGAGATGAGAGTGGTCACTGACCACTAACCACTGTTCACTGTTTACTGTTCCCTGAGCCGAAGGTTCTCCATGCAGCGCAGATCCAACCCGAAAATTCGCCGGTGGGCGCTTCGCGCCGCGCTCTTGCTTGTGCTAGGGCTGGGCGTGGTGGGTCTGGGCTGGTGCCGCTGGGTCTACGCGCAGATTGAGCTCTATGCCGGCCAGGATCAAGCTGCCCAGACTGCTCAGGCGGACGCCATCGGCGTCTTTGGCGCGGCGGAGTACGACGGCCGTCCTTCCCCGGTTTACCGCGCCCGCCTGGACCATGCGCTTGTGCTTTACCATCGCGGCATCGCCCCGCTCATCATCACCCTGGGTGGAAACGGCGGCGACCAGTACAACGAAGGGGCCGTGGGCCGCGAGTACCTGATTACGATGGGCATACCGGAGAGCGCGATAATCGCGGAAACCGAGAGCCGCAACACGGAGGAGTCAGCACGCCGCATCGCCGTGATTGCCCGCGCCAACGGACTGCGGCGGCTGGTGATCGTCAGCGACGGAACGCATCTGTTCCGGATTCATGAAATCTGCGCCGCCGACGGACTGAATGTGCTCACCTCGCCGCGGCCCCGCGTGGAGATCGAAGGCGGGACAGGAGAAGCCGAGGGAGATTTCGAGCGCATCGCGCATGAGATTTTGAGTTATACGGCGTGGCGGCTGCATTTGCATTGAAGGAACTGCAAGCCAGCAAGCCGGCGTGCGATGCTTGCTGAGGAGAGTCATGATGAAGACGCATGAAATCGTAATTCTTGCGGTTGTTCTGGCTTTATTTCTTGCACCTTGCAAGGCTTTGTTCGCGCAGACGTCGAACTGCGGCGAAATCGATGCGATGGCGAGGATGGCGCGCGCGATCTCATCCGGGGAGTTGGCCGCCAATCGATCAAAGGCGGGCGAGAGTTACCGCGCGCGGGTTGTCTTTGCGGAGATGCAATTTGAGTTTTATCCGCAAAAACATGATGTGGCTCTGCTGCTGCTCAATCTCATTCCCAAAGACGATGACGAACGTCATGTGGTCATGACTCTTGGCGATCACTTGTGTGACTTTGAAACTCCCCATGAGATGAAATTGCTGAATCAGATTGGCAATCACTTTCCGCGCGACCTGGCAAAGGCGGCTCTGATTGCGCCGGAGAAACTTCCTGAATATGTAGCCTATTCCGTCGCTTCTGTTAAGGACCCGCACAGCGACTATGCGCTTCAAATGCAAAAAGTCTGTCGGGCCAGGCATACTGAATTTGTCGAAGCGATCGCAAAGATGTCCGCGGAGAAGATGGAAGAGTTTCTGAAGTACGTCTTCAATCCTGATGGGTGCGATGCGCTCGCTCTTCCTGAAGGGGAGTAGCCAGGCGCGCAGCCTTCGCGAAGCTATCCCACGCCGGGATGTTGCAATAAGGCCAGCAGCCCCAGTGCAAATGATGCCGCGCTGGCGGTGGACAAGAAGTTGACAGCATCATTGTTCAGCCAGCCGCGCCGCTCCAGGGTTGCCCCCAGCAGGCTATCGAAGAAGAGCCCGAAGACGCTGCCTGCGCAACTGATCCAGAACATTGCTGAGCCGCCGTTGAGCGCCGTGCTTCCGGCTTCCGCCACAATCACTGCAGCCGCCACTCCGGCCAGCGTGCCGGCGAGGCTGATGGCGCCATCCGTCCCCGGTTCGACCCGGCGCAGGGTGGTGATCATGCGAGGCTGCCCGCCGATCACCTGGCCGATCTCCGAGGAGACCGTATCCGCCGCGGCTTCAGCCAGTGCCGCGAGGCCGGCCGCAAATAGGAGCGTTGGCGCAGCATGGGAGAACCAGCGGTTGCCGGCCAGCCACGACTGCGCGAGTCCGTCGGAGAGCAGTGCGGCCATGCCCAGGTTGGCTGCTACCTGCGCCGCCGTACGCCCCTGCTTCCGCTCCGCTGTGCCAAGACATTCCTTGGTTTCCCGGCCCAGCCGCGTGGCGCCCCAGGTGAGCAGAAAGACCGCTAGCACCGGCAACAGGGCGGTGTGCCACGGGGCGTAAGGGAGAGTCCCGCCGGGAGTGAAGGTTGCTGTGGAAAACATCAGGCTGGCGGTGATCACCGTCCCCACAAAGGCTCCGCCATGCGTGGCTGCGCGCAGTTGGAGGACGGCCAGCCCCAGCAACAGGCTCAGGCCTGCTGTCCAGGCGGTCACCGGCCAGGAATTCACCGCCCACCAGTGGGCCTGGAGAACCACGCCGGCGCCCGCAAAGGGCAGCACCAGGAGAAGCACCAGTTTCGATTGCCAGATCAGCTTGATTCGAGCCACGCTTCAATCGTAACCTGCGGAGGCATTGAGGGCTGGCGGCGCGAGGGATCGCCGGTCTGGTGCCCTCTGATGGCCTTCTGTGCCTCAGGAGCGCCAAAGGCCCGGTCGCCTGATTTACAATCACGAAGTAAGCAGGAAAGAACTGAATGAGGCTTTTTCGGATGAAATTTGGCCAGACGCGTGTGCGGTTGGTTCAGGCGGGCGCGGCCCTTGCGGCTGCTGCCCTGATCGCTGGTTGCGGCAACAACTACCGGCCCGTGGTTACGCCCGTCAACCCCAGTGGCCCCGCGGCGCAGCCGTATTCGTATGCTGTAGTGGTTTCAGCTCCTTCGACCACAGCGGCCGGCATCGCCACCGTCATCGACTACTCGGGCGATACGGTGATGGCCTCGGCACCCATTGGTCCCGGCCCAACTGCGTTTACCGTGGATGAAACCGGCTCCAACGGCTATACCATCAATAGCGACCACACCCTGACCAACTTCCCTGTTTCCACCAGTTTGCAGGCCAAGTACGTGACCTACACGACGCTGCCAAACGGGGCGAATCCGTTGAACCTCTTCTCGCCATCGTCCGGGCTTTGGGCTGCCGATCTCGATGGGAACCTCGCCGATGTTTTTACCGGGAGCCCCCAAACATTCTTGCTTTCCATTCCGCTGCCGCCGACTCCGATCATGGTGGTGGGTTCTGGCCTTCGCGGCCAACGGTACTTTGCGTTGACCCAAAATATTGCTAGCCCCACCGGCATGGAGTGCAACAGCGCACCCACGACGGGTCCCACCGGCGAAGTGACCGGAATCGAGGTAGGCAATAATACGACGGACACGCCGATTTCGGTGGGCCAATGCCCTGTCTACGCCGTCGAGAGCAGCGATGGTCAGCGGCTCTTTGTAATCAATCGGGGCAGCGACACCGTTTCGGTAATCAACGTATCGGACGACACCCCAGACGCCTGCACACCGTTCCTCAACCAGGCCGGTCAGACTGTGACTTGCCATCCCACGCTGCCGCTTTCTCTCACGGCGGTGAGCGCGTTGAACACTATTAAACCTGGCTCTGGTAACCCTCCCAATGGAACTGCCGGTATGCCCGCAGTAGCCGGGCCGGTTTATGCCGAATACAATGCCGCCAAGAACCTGCTGGTCGTGGCCGACTATGTTGGCAACACGATCAGCGTCATCGACGTGAGCCTGGATGAGTACGGCAACGACAGCTCGACCTTCGGCACTACCTACACGATTGCGGTGGGCAACAACCCCGCAAGCGTGACCGTTTTGCTGGATGGAAGCCGCGCTTATACGGCCAACCAGACCGATCAAACAGTGACTGTCGCGAGCCTGACCAGCTACACGCCGGAAAAGACGCTGCCTGTCACAGGCCATCCGCGCACCGTGGTTTCGACCCAGAATTCGATTTACGGCAAGGTTTATGTGGCCTCGCCGGACAGCCCGTATTTAACCATCATCGCCACCGGCGGCACCAATCCTGACACTGTGGACACTACGCTGGATCTCTACTCGGGCAACCTCGTGGATGTGCGCGTTACTACACAGAATGGCAGCAGCGGAAACAACAATAACCTGAGCAGGATTCCCGGTTACGGTCAGCCCTGCAACCTGCCGCTCAACGATTTTACTCCGACGACGAGCAAGAATTTGACGCTCTCCAACTGCCAGGCGCAGGCTGTGTCGCTGCTGCAATAGAGCGCCACGCCGCAATGTCGGAAGTCAAGACAGCCAAAGAGGGTTTTCCCGCGAGGGATGCCTCCTTTGGCTGTTTTTGCGTCTGGCAAGTGGTTCGCAGGGCTGCATTGACCGGCGTGTGAAACGATGGAGAGAATGGCTGGCGAAGCAAAAATGCGCGTAGACCTTCTGCTCGTCGAGCGGGGACTGGTTCCCAGCCGGGAGCGGGCGCGCGCGCTCATTCTGGCCGGCCGGGTTCTGGTGCGAGAGCAGAAGGTGGAGAAAGCCGGCGCGACGGTCCCCGTGGATGCTCCTATCCGCATACTGGGCGAGGAGCAGCCCTACGTGAGCCGCGGCGGGCTCAAGCTGGCCGCTGCGCTGGAGCACTGGCCCATCACTGTGCAGGGGCGCGCTTGCTTGGACGTGGGCGCCTCCACGGGCGGATTCACCGATTGCCTTTTGCAGCACGGGGCTGCGCACGTGACTGCCGTCGATACCGGTTTTGGCCAGATTGCCATGAAGCTGCGCAACGACCCGAGCGTACGCCTGCTGGAGCGCATCAATGCCCGCTATCTTGAGCCTGGAGCGCTGTCTGTGGAGCAAGGCAGCCCCGAGATCACTCTGATGGTAATGGACGTTGCGTTTATTTCGGCTACTTTGCTGCTCTCGCCAGTCTTCGCCGCCGCGCCGCTACTCACCGAAGCCGTCGTCCTGGTAAAGCCGCAGTTTGAGGCAGGGCGCGGCCACGTGGGCAAAGGAGGGATTGTTCGCGACCCTGAGGCGCACAAGTTGGCCATCGACAAGGTTGCTGATTGCATTCGGTCGCTTGGCTGGCAGGTGGCAGGGGCGATTCCCTCGCCCATCACGGGCGCGGAGGGGAATCAGGAGTTTCTGCTCTATGCGCGGCGGCCCTTGCCATAAATTGAAGGAAGCTCATTCGTTGGCCCCACCGCAGGCGGGTCCGTTACACTGAGACCGCATGGTTCGCGTCGCTATTGTCTGCAAGTCGCAAAAGAAAGAGCTGGCCCGGCTTCTGCCTGAGCTGATCGCATGGCTTCGCCTGCACGGCTATGAGCCAGTACTGGACCTCGAGGGCGGGCATTACACAACGACCGCGCCTGCCATTGACCGCGCATCGATGCCCGAACAAAAGCCCGGACTGGTAATCGTTCTCGGCGGCGATGGAACGCTTCTGAGCGTCGCGCGCACTTTTGCCTCAACCGGCACGCCCATCCTCAGCGTGAACCTGGGCTTTCTCGGCTTCCTGACCGAGGTTCGGCTGGCCGACCTCTACCCAACGCTGGAGAGCTGGCACAGCGGCCACCATGACCTGGATGCGCGCGCCATGCTGCACGCCGAACTGTGGCGCGGGGGCGCGCTCTGCTTTAGTTATGAAGCGCTGAATGAGGTCGTCGTCTCCAAGGGCGACATTGCCCGCATGGGCGATTTCGCCGTCGAGTTGGACGGCAAGAGCGTGGCCCGCTTCCGCGCCGACGGAGTCATCGTCTCCACCCCCACCGGCTCTACGGCTTACACGCTGGCCGCCAACGGCCCTATTCTGACGCCCAACGTTGATGCTATGGTGGTCACGCCCATTTGTCCGCATCTGCTCACGCTGAGGCCCATCGTGGTCCGCGGTGACGCCTCGCTCACCGTGCGGGTCGAGGACATCACAAAACAGGCGCTCCTGACCGTGGATGGCCAGAAGGCAGTCGAGCTGTTATTGGGCGATGAGGTTCGCTGCCGGAAGTCAATCCACACCGTCAACCTGGTTCGGATGAGCGAGGGCGGATTCTTTGAGGCGCTGCGCAGCAAGCTGAGCTGGGGCGAGCGGTGAAGGGACTCGTCCCTACATCCCTGGTCCCTTAGTCCCTACTCGTCACTGGCTGATCTCGCCCAGAAGCACTTTCGCCTTGGCCGCCAGCGTGCTCGCTCCATCCGCGTCGCCGGAGGCCAGCGCCGCGCGAGCCTGCTTGAGGAACTCCCTGATCTGCGCGGCCGTCTTCTTCTCCTGACCGCTGAGTGAACGGGTGATACTGTTCACTCCGCGGTCCGTGGCCGCGATGGAGTTCTCCGTTTGTTGCCGCAAATCAGCGGGTTCGCCTGATGATAGTTGGCCGATGGCACTTACGCCGGGGCTTCCGTTCAAAGCCAACTGCGAATTCCTGGCCGGAGGCTTCCTGTGCGCGGGCGATGGTTTGGCCGGCGGCAGTGGTTGTGTGTTTGCGGCTGGCTCGGTGGGCTGATTAGGAGGGGTGACAACCGGAGGCGGCAGATCGGTGGGCGATGGCTCGGGTTTGGGCGGAGGCGTGTCCACAATGGGCGGCGCCAGAGGCACTACCTGGGCTTGCTGGGTCTTGTGAAAACAGCCCGTCAGAAAGAGCGGCAGCAGGCACAAGGCAATCGTGACGAACGAAGCGGCTCGCGGCTTACGGTTTTCCGCCCTTTCGCCTGAAAATTGGCGAGCGAATGCGGCACGGAGCATCTGTTGTGCACCCGGCAACTTCATCGAGCAAGACCTTTCTCGTTTGTCACAACCGCCGGTCGAAGATGCCGGCGTCCCCAGTCCCCGGCGGCGAGCGGAACTCGCAAGAGGAATTCCGTGCCGCGCCCTACTCTTGATTGTACTTCCACGCTCCCGTGGTGCAACTGAAGCACGCGGTAAGTCATGGCCAGCCCAATTCCGCTGCCTCCGCTCTTGGTGGTGAAATAAAGGTCGAATATTTTTTCACGAATATCTTCGGGAATGCCGGGACCCTCGTCGGTGATGCGCAGGACTCCGGACTTGTGGTCCTCTTCGAGAACTACTTCCAGCGTTCCGCCTTCCTGCATGGCCTGAGCGCCGTTCTGAATCACGTTCAGCACCGCCTGTTTCATCAGGTCGGCATCGACATTGGCCACCAGCGGCGCGGACGGCATGCGGCTGACCAGCGTCACATTGTGCGTGGAAAGCTCCTCGGCGGCCAGCGCCAGCACGTCGGCAATCACGGGGCGAAGGTCCTGCTCGCGCAGTTGCAATTCGACGGGGCGAGAGAAATCCACCAGCGTCTGAACCACGCGGTCGAGGCGATGAATCTCCGCGTCGATCACCTCAAGGTGACGGACCGCGGGGGCACTGGCGTCGCCCAGTTTGGTCTTCAGCAGTTCAAGATGCACCACGATGGCGTTGATGGGATTCTTCACTTCGTGGCCTACGCCGCTGGTGAGCCGGCCGATGGCCGCCATGCGCCGCGAAAGCTCCAGCTCCGACTCGATCTGCTCCACCGATTCCAAGTCGTGCAATGTGACCAGCGCGCCGAATCTCTGGCCCGTTCCCGGTCCCGTCCGGTCGTCGTGGATAAAATCCAGCGAGGCTTGAATGCGGCGGCCCGTCTCGGTGCGAATTTCCACCTGCGTCAGAGTTGCGCCTGCCTCGAATGCTTCGCTGAGAGCGAGGCCCAGCACCGTCGAGCGGTCAAAGATTTCTGGTGCGCGGCGGCCCAGGATGGAGCCTTGCTCGATGCCCAGAAAGCGCCGCGCCGCTTCGGAGACCAGCACCGCCCGTCCATCCGCCGTGAAGAGCAGAATGCCGTCCTGCAGATTGCCGAGAATCTGCGCCAGGTTATCCTTCAATGCGGAAAAAACCTCTTCCACGTTTCTCATGCGATGGCCGATGAGATCGATCTTGCTGGAGACGCGCGCGGCAGTATCCTGCTTAGGCGCCTGCTCCTCTTTTTTTGTCCCCTCGCCGGCAGCTTCGCCCAAGCCGGCCCAGTAGTCCAACTGCAGGCTGATCTCTTCCAAGGGCCGCAGCGCGAAGTTACTCAGCAGGAAAGCCACGATCAAAGCGGCGCCCAACGCAAGCTCCATGAGCGTGATAGCCCCTGAGAGCCACGGCTCATAAACAGCGCGCAGAAAGGTGGTGCGAACACCCACATGGACAGTGACAAATGGCGCGCCGTTGCGCTCCAGCGGTACCACCACGTCAAAGACCCTGGGCGGGCCGAAGACCTGCTTCATCAATTGGATGGGATTGGCGTTTAGAAGTTCTTCGTAGTTGTGGCGGACCGGCAGTGGCTTGTCTTCGTTCTCGGGATTGGTGCTGAGCAGCGTAGTGGATTGGTTGTCGCCGATGTTGAGGTCATAGACTGTGAGCGAGTAGCGGTTCACCGATTCGACCACCGCCTGCAGCGCAGTATTGTCGCGCACCGCTTCGGCCGCCAGGCTGCGCAATTGTTCAGGATTGTTGGGATCTACCTTGCGGTTCGTCAGTCCGGTCTCGAGAGCGGTTTGCAAAGCAAAACGCACCTGGTTGGCCACCATCCTGTTGGTGTCATAAGACTGCTTCACCGCCGCCTTGAGCAACTGGCTTACATAGACCAGCGAAAGCAGCCCGGCAATGAGAAATACCAAGGTGGTGATCGCCAGAACGAGTTTGGTCTTCAGGTGCATGACTCAGTATGGGAGAACCAGCCGAAAAATCAGGGATTTGCGACTTCCTCCACCTCTGAGAGGATACCGCAAGCCCCTCAAGGGATATTATCGGCGGCATTTCGACCCGCAGCGGATGGAGTGAGAGTTTGCTTGCGTCCCTCATTGCGTGGCGATATAATTCTGCAACTTGATCATCCACGGAGGGAAGTCTGGCGTGCGAAGTATAGGCGTCTTCGCCAAGGCCTTTTTCATGGTGCGTGCGCAACTTCGAACCGCAACCTGACTGCAGAGGCAAGGTAAAACCTTCAGCCCTGCGGACGAACAATCTACGGACGAACGAATTGCTTTGCTTGAGGAGGAAACGCCAGTGTGCAGAATGATCGGTTTTCGTAGCCTATTCTCTTTCACTCTTTTCTTTGTAGCGTTGATGATGGCGGGGCTGATGCCGTCGCGAGCCGTTGCGCAGTTTGCGTCTGTATCCGGGCAGGTGACGGACCAGGCCAACGCCGCGATTCCCGGCGTGGAAGTGGAGATCAGCAGCACCGATACGGGAGTGGCTCGGGGCACAAAGACTAATGAGGAGGGATTTTATTACATCTCCGATCTGAAGCCGGGCCGCTATGCGCTGAAAATCAGCAAGGAGCGGTTTCAGTCCGTTTCGGTGACCGGCCTCATCCTCAACGTAGAAGACAATCTTTCGCGGAACTTCGCACTGCGCGTAGGTTCCGCCTCAGAGTCCGTTACGGTAGATGGCAACGCGGTTGTGCTCAACACGACAGACGCTTCTGTCAGCACCGTGATCGACAGTACCTTTGTCGATAACATGCCACTCAACGGCCGCAGCTTTCAGACGCTGATCATGCTCACCCCCGGCGTAGTTCTGACGCAAACTTCCGCTAGCGATCAAGGCCAGTTCAGCGTAAATGGCGAACGGGCCGACGGAAACTATTTCACCATTGACGGAGTGAGCGCCAACATCGGTATCGGCGGATACCGCCCACTCTCTCAGTTTGCCGCGGGCGCCCTGCCCGCGCTGAGCGCACAGGGAGGGACAAACAGCCTGGTCTCGGTGGATGCCATGCAGGAGTTTCGCATCCAGACCTCCTCTTTTGCTCCGGAGTTTGGCCGCACCCCCGGCGGACAGATTTCCATCGCCACGCGTTCGGGAAGCAACGCCTTGCATGGCACGCTGTTTGATTACTTCCGCAACAATGTGCTGGACGCCAACGATTGGTTCTCCAACCACGATAGTTTGCCCAAGCCTCAGGAACGGCAGAACGATTTTGGAGGCGTGTTCAGCGGCCCTATCCTGCGGGACAAGACCTTCTTTTTCTTCTCGTACGAAGGTCTGCGCCTGGATCAGCCGCAGACTGCGGAGACAGTTGTTCCAGACGATGCATCTCGGCAGGCAGCCACCGCGGCTGAAGCGCCGTTTCTGAATTCCTTTCCCATACCACTTACAAATGCAACTGGAGTGAACGGGGATAATTTTGCATATTATAATGCCAGTTTCTCGAACCCTTCGACACTCGACGCGTACAGCCTCCGCGTGGACCACACCATCAACTCCAAGCTGAATTTATTTGGCCGTTATAACTATTCTCCCTCGAAAGCGACGCAGCGCAATTTTACCAGCGACGGCACCGCGAACGGCACCCCTGGAGCCCTGAGCAACACAGAGACAAGTTCATTCTCGACGCAGACCTTGACCCTCGGACTTACAGCCGGCTTATCCCGGACCATCAGCAATGAAGCTCGGGCTAACTACAGCAACGTGAGGGCCGGGACCGTTTACAATCTGGATAACTTCGGCGGCGCCGTACCTCCATCCGACTCGGTTCTGTTTCCGGGGATCAATGCGGCAAACGCTTCATCCGGATGGTACCTCTACGGAGGAGGCGAGCTGATCGTTGGCAGTAACAACGTCGAGGAACAGCGCCAATTCAATCTCGTGGACAATCTATCGGTCGTGAGGCGCGCTCATCAACTGAAGTTAGGCGTGGACTATCGCTGGCTTGCTCCGTTCGTGCGGCCCGTAGGTTACTCAAACTTTCTGCTGTTCTATGGAATAACAGCTGATAATGGGCCGGGAAGCGTACTCTCCGGAAGCGTTTTCCAAATTGAGGACGGCAACCAGTTTCCAGTCGCGCTTCTGTCGCAGAACTTTTCAACGTATGCCCAGGATACCTGGAAAGCGACGCAGAGGTTGACTCTCACTTATGGGCTGCGCTGGGACGTTAACCCGGCGCTCAAGGGCAAAAACGCGGCGAGCGAGCCATTTACCGTGATTGGGCTTGACGATCCGGCAACCATGACGATAGCTCCTCGCGGCACGCCGATCTATAGCACTACGTACGGAAATGTTGCGCCGAGATTCGGCGCGGCCTACCGGCTGAATCGGAGAGAGGATCGGCAGACAGTGGTGCGTGGAGGCGCCGGAGTGTTTTACGACTTAGGCTCAGGCCCTCTCGGCGCAATATCCGCCTATTGGCCGTTTCAAACGACTTCCTCCTCTCTTTTCGACCCTCTCCCGCTTACGGCGGCGGAGGTTGCAGCCCCCGCATTTAGTTTGAGCCCGCCGTACGGCAGTATGTTTGTAGCCGAACCCAATTTGAAGCTTCCCAGGACTTATCAGTGGAGCTTTGCCCTTGAGCAGTCGCTTGGCGCTAACCAGAGTGTCTCCGCAACATACGTGGGCGCCGTGGGCCGCGATCTGCTCCGCGAAGATACTCTGAATGCTCCGAACGCGAACTTCAGTAACGGTGTCTTCGTGATCAGAAACACGGCCACTTCCGACTACAACGCCCTGCAACTCAAGTATCAGCGGCGGCTCTCGCGCGGCTTGCAGGCTCTGGCCTCGTATACCTTCTCGCACTCCATCGACATAGCTTCATCGGATACGTTCATTTACAGCGCGACTCCGGACATCTTTGCCAACCCCAACGTAGACCGAGGTAATTCGGACTTCGATGTCCGCCATTCCTTTACCGGCGCGGCGACATACGATGTTCCTTCTCCGAAATCGCCGAGGATGGAGCGTTGCCTTCTGGAAGGCTGGTCGATGGATGGCTTTGTAATGGCCAGGACAGCGCCCCCGGTAAACGTCATTGAGTTGGGCAAGAAGTATGAAGACGGCATCCTGATCCAACCGCGCCCGAACATAGTGACAGGCAAGCCGTTTTATCTTTATGGGTCGCAATATCCAGGAGGCAAGGTATTCAATCCTGCGGCCTTCATCGCACCGGCCGCCGGGCAACAGGGCGACCTGGGGCGCAATGCGCTGCGCGGCTTTGGAGCCTGGCAAGCGGATTTTGCCGCGCATCGGCAATTTTATCTCACAGAGAGGGCCGGGCTTCAGTTTCGCGCCGAGATGTTCAACGTCTTCAATCATCCGAACTTCGGGCCTCCAGACAATCTGGTCGGCGATGCATTCTTCGGCCAATCTACGCAAACGCTGGGTACCAGTTTGGGCGCCGGCGGCGGGAGCGGGGGCTTCAATCCGCTCTATCAGGTTGGCGGCCCGCGTTCCATTCAGCTTGCTCTCAAACTGAAGTTCTAACGATGCGAACACGCGCATGTTACCGCCGTTCTGTTATCTTCCGCAGGCACAGGATGGCCTCATCAATATTGCGGACGAATGGAGTGCATTGCTTTAGGAGGAAATGCCAGTGTGCAGATTGATCGGTTTTCGCAGCCTATTCTCTTTCACTTTTTTCCTTGTAGCGTTGATGGTTGCTGGGCTGATGCCGTCGCGAGCCTTTGCGCAATTTGCATCCGTATCCGGGCAGGTGACGGACCAGGACGATGCCGCGATTCCCGGCGTGGAAGTGGAGATTAGTAATACCGATACAGGCGTGGCTCGGGGCACAAAGACTAATGAGGAGGGTTTTTATAACATCTCCGATCTGAAGCCGGGCCACTATGCGATGAAGATCAGCAAGGAGCGCTTTCAGTCCGTTTCGATGACCGGCATTACGCTCAACGTGGAGGATAATTTTTCGCGCAATTTCGTTCTTCGCGTAGGTTTCGCCTCGGAGTCCGTTACGGTGGTCGCCGACCATGCGAATTTGAACACCACAGATGCAACGGTCGGCACGGTAATAGACCGGCAGTTTGTTGAAGATCTTCCGTTGAACGGCCGCAGCTTCAATACCCTTCTGCAACTGACACCCGGCGTGGTCATCGCGCAAATCTCCAATCCGGAGGCGTCGGGGCAGTTCAGCATCTCAGGCCAGAGGACGGACTCGAATGAATGGACGGTCGATGGAGTTTCAGCCAATTTCGGAGTCGCGGCCAGTTCTGTCTCAGGACAATCGGGAACCGGCACCTCGCAAGCCTTCAGCGCGCTGGGAGGAACCAGCAGCCTGGCCTCCGTGGAGGCGTTGCAGGAGTTCCGGATTCAGACTTCGTCGTTTGCGCCTGAATTCGGCAGCGCGCCGGGCGGGCAGGTGATTCTCACCACGCGGTCGGGCACGAACCAGATGCATGGCGGGGTTTACGATTACTTTCGCAATACCGTGATGGACGCCAACGACTGGTTTGCAGTGCAGGCGGCTTTGCCGCGCGCGCCGGAGCATCACAACGACTTCGGCGGATTCCTCGGCGGGCCTATCTGGCGGGACAAGACATTCTTCTTCTTCTCCTACGAGGGAGCCCGCCTTGACCTTCCCCAGACCCAGGTCGTTTTAGTTCCCTCCACGGCAGCGCGGAGCGGCGCGCCGGCAGTTTTGGCGCCTTTTCTGAACGCGTATTCATTGCCCAATGGACCAGTAAACACTGCCGACCCGGACACCGCGCAACTTACCGGCACCTATGCGAACCAGGCGACGCTGAATGCCGCGAGCATTCGGATCGACCACACGTTTAACAGCCGGATTTCGCTCTTTGCGCGTTATAACGACGCGCCGTCCCAAGAGACTAATAGAGGCGCCGGCGGAGAAAGTCTGAATACTGTTGAGCCTACGACCGTCAATACGCAGACGCTGACCGCCGGGCTGACGATGCAGTTAACCGCAAATATGTTGAACACGCTGCGCGGAAACTATTCGACGCAATACTCCGCCTTGACGGACCGTATGGATACTTTCGACGGGGCTGTCCCGCTGTCTCCTTCCTTGATTCTGGGTTCGCTGCCGAGCGCCAGCAACTATGCATATTTTTATACATACGACATCCCGGAGCTTGCCTCGGGACCGCAGGCGCGGAACCGGACGAGGCAGATGAATATCGTTGACGGCTTGAGCCTGACCGAAGGCGCGCATACCTTCAAATTCGGATTGGACGAGCGCGCGCTTTTTCTGGATGTGGCGACTCCCAATTACGGCGTGGGTTTCCAGTCACCCTCCGTCCAGAGTTTTCTGTCGAGTGGTACGGTCAGCGTGAGCACGGAGATATCCGCTCCGGTTGAGCTTCTGGCAGAGTCCTTCTCCCTCTACGCGCAGGACACCTGGAAGCTCTCGCGCAAGCTGACGCTCACTTACGGAGTACGGTGGGAAGTTATTCCCGCGCCTTCACCTCGTGGCGCGACGACATTGGCGGCCTGGGAAGATGTGGCCACACCCGCTCAGCTTGCGCTTGCGCCCTCAGGAACTCCGGTGTGGAGCACCACCTATGGGAACTTTGCTCCTCGCGTGGGCGTAGCCTACGCGCCTGGCAAAGATGGACGGTTTGTGATTCGGGCCGGCGCCGGAATTTTCTACGATACCGGCATGGGCGCCGTTTCGAGCCTGGCCTCGTACTTTCCCAACACCAACTCCGACTACTGTTCCGTGACTTTGACGATTAATCCGCCATCGCCCTGCCTTCCTTCCGCGCCTTCGCTTCTGCCGCCCTACCCGGATCCTTCTTTCGGATACGCTCCTAATCTGAAGTTGCCGCGCTCCTATCAATGGAATCTCGCGGTCGAGAAGTCTTTTGCCGGAAGCCAGGCGGTTTCGGCGACCTATGTGGGGCAGGCGGGCAGGGATTTGCTGCGGGAGGAAGCGTTCTACCAACCGAACGCCAACTTCCAGGGCGAGTTTCTGCTGACGCAAAACGATGCGCGCTCCAACTACAACGCCCTGCAGGTGCAATATCGCAGACCGGTTTCAAAGGGTCTTCAGGGCCTTCTCAGTTACACCTGGTCTCATTCGCTGGATAACTCCTCCAACGATGTTGTTGCGGGGCTCTCAGACACCGTAATCTCCGCTGCCAAAGACTATGGCTCTTCCGCTTTCGATGTGCGCCAAAGCCTTTCGGGAGCGCTTACCTACGCAATTCCTTCCGGAAAGATTCCGAGCCCTTTCTCTATTATGGCGCGGGATTGGTCGGTTGCGACGGTGCTGGTGGCGCGGACAGGATTTCCCTTTAATGCGATCGTCTATTCCACGTCGCCGGACCCGGAGGGGGTGGCCACTTCCCGGCCCGACCGAGTGGCCGGACAGCCGTTCTGGATTTCGAATCCAACCGCGGGCGGAGGCAAGATGATGAACCCCGCCGCTTTTTCGATTCCGTCAACGGTTCGGCAGGGAACCGAGGGGCGTAACGACATTCCTGGCTTTGGGCTGACGCAACTGGACTTTGCCGTCAGCCGCAAGTTTCCTATCACCAATAGAGCGAGCATGAATTTCCGCGCGGATGCGTTCAATGTATTCAATCATCCGAACTTCACCAATCCAGCGGGCTACATCGAGTACGGGTCGTTCTATCTGCAATCGGAGAAAATGCTGAACGAGGGACTGGGAGGATTGAACCCGCTCTTCCAGGAGGGCGGTCCGCGGTCGTTGCAGGTTTCTCTGAGGTTGGTGTTTTGATGATAGGCGCGAAGGCCCACACAGGCGGGTCGGGTGGGCGCGTGCCGCGATGCATCAGTAGACTGGGGAGCGCAGATCAGCCAGCCTTGTCTTCGCGGGCGAGGCTGTATGACTTGAGCTTGTTGTGCAGGGTCTTCAGGCTTACGCCCAGAATCTCCGCGGAGCGGGTCTTATTCTGGCCGGTGGCTTCCAGGGTGCGCAGAATCAGCAGCCGCTCCATCTCATCCACAGTTGTGCCGACTCGCACCGGGACCACGCTGGCGTCGAACTCCGGCGTGGTTTGACTCTTCGCCTTGCCAAAGTCCGCGGGCAGGTGTCCGGCATCGAGCGGCGCTCCATCCGCGCAAAGAATCACCGCCCGCTCGATGGTGTTGCGCAGCTCGCGGCCGTTCCCCGGCCAGTCGTAGACCATCAACCGGTCCAGCAGCGACGGCGCCAGGCCGGAGACACGCCGGCCATGCTTCTGATTCATCTGATCGAGCATCGCCTCGGCCATCGCCGGCAAATCCTCGATGTACTCGCGCAAGGGTGGCATGGCAATGTTGAAGACATTCAGTCGATAGTAAAGGTCGGGCCGCAGGTGGCCCTGGGCGACGGCCTGCGCTGGGTCGCGGTTAGTGGCGGCCAGCACGCGCACGTCCACCTCCTGCTCCGTGCGCGCGCCAAGCCGCCGGAGCGTGCGCTCTTCCAGCACGCGCAGCAGCTTGGCCTGGGTTCCTGACGGCATCTCACCGATCTCGTCCAGCAGCAGCGTGCCGCCCTGTGCCAGCTCGAAACAGCCAGCCCGCCGCTCCGCCGCGCCGGTAAATGCGCCCTTCTCGTGGCCGAAGATTTCGCTCTCAATCAGCGTTTCGGGAATGGCAGCGCAGTTGACCGCGACAAAGGGCCGCGACTTGCGCGGGCTGAGCTCGTGCAGCGTGCGCGCCACCAGTTCCTTGCCCGTCCCGCTTTCGCCGGTAATGAGTACCGAGACATTGGAAGGCGCAATCTGCTCGATCAGTCCGAAGATTTCGCGCATGGGCCGGGAGCTGCCCACCATGGCGCCCAGCACGCCGGTTTCGCGCAGACGGCGGCGCGCCACTTCGAGTTCAATGGCTGTATCGCGCTGCCGCGTGGCATTGGCCAGTATGGTCTTGAGCCGGGTAGCGTCCACCGGCTTCTGCAAAAAGTCGTACGCGCCCAGCTTCATGGCGTCCACGGCCAGCTGAATCGAGCCCATGGCCGTTAGCACCACCACTGCCAGGTTGGAGCTTAGGCCGGAGTTTTCCGCGGAGAGTTTTCCGAGCAGGCCAATGCCGTCCAGCCGCGGCATTTTAAGGTCTGTGACCACGATCGCTGGCTCCCATGCCTGCGCCTTTTCCCAACCCTCAATGCCGTCGCACGCCGTCTCCGTGCGGTATCCCCATCCGGAGATCAGCTCCGCCAACCCCATCAGCGCGTGGGGCTCGTCTTCGACAATCAGAACCTTGATTCCGTTTTCCATCGAGGCTTTCCGTTCATTCGGTAACATCTCTTTCTACCATGATTAGACGCGCGTTAGCTCGATTTCTCAGTCAGCTCGGCCCAGCGGGCGTAGAGTGCGTCGTTTTCATGCTGTGCCGCGTCCAGTTCAAGCAGTGCCTCTTGAAGTGCGTCGGCGTTGGTGGCAATGCCAGGATGCTCGACGCGGTTGCGGGCAGCGTTGAGGCGGTCGTCGGACGCTTCGACCCGTTGCTCTATGGCCGCGAACTCGCGCGCTTCCAGGTAAGAGAGCTTCTTCTTCGCTCCCGCGCCGGAGGCCGGCTCCGTGCCGGTTCGTTGCGCGGAGCTGGAGCCGTCGGCCTTGCGCAAGCTCTTCTTGTCAGCCGACTGATCCAGCTCAACTTGATCCTGTTCTGCAATCCAGTCTTCCCACTGTGAGTAATCGGCAAAGCGCCCAGTGTGCCCGCGGCCATCGAGGCCCAGCACCGTCGACGAGACGCGATTCAGCAGATAACGGTCGTGCGTCACCAACACCAGCGCGCCGGGAAAATCAAGAAGGTTTTCTTCCAGAATTTCGAGCGTGGGAATATCTAGATCGTTGGTCGGCTCGTCAAGCAGCAGAACATCCGCCGGCTCCAGCATCAGTTTCGCAATGAGCACCCGCGCCCGCTCGCCGCCCGAGAGGTTGCGCACCGGCTGGTTGAGCTGCTCGCTGGTAAAAAGGAAGCGCGCGGCCCAACTGGCCACATGCACCTCGCGTCCCTGATGCATCACCGCGTCGCCCTCCGGAGCCAGGGCACGGCGCAGCGTCAGGCTTTCGTCCAGCTCGCGCATCTGGCTGAAGTAGACCATGCGCAGCGCATCAGCGCGGCGAATCGAGCCTTCGGCCGCGTCAATTTCGCCGCGCAGCAGGCGCAGAAGCGTGGTTTTGCCGCTGCCGTTGGGGCCGACCAGCCCCACTTTCATGCCCGCGGTGAGGATGAAGTTGAGCCCGGTGAACAACCGTTGGTTGTTCTGACTTTTTGGACTGGCTTCAGTGGAATCGTCGCCGCCCGGCACGTCGCAGGCTACATTTTTGAATTCGACCAGCCGTTTGGTCTTGCGCTGGCTCGCGTCAAAGTCGATGGCGGCCGTCGAAACCGCAGTCCGCGCGTCGATTTCTTTTAATTTGCCAATCATCGCGTTGGCGGTGCCGATACGCGCCTTGGACTTGCCGGTGCGCGCCTTGGGGCCGCGCCGGAGCCACTCGATCTCGGTCTTCACCTGATTGCGCAGGCTCTCCTGCTGCCTGTTCTGCGATTCCAGATAAGCCTGCTTCTCTTCGAGAAAGCGGCTGAAGTTGCCTTTTACGCGCAGCAGGCCATCAGCATAGACGCGGTTCAGTTCAATGATTTCGCTGGAGGTGGATTCAAGAAAATAACGGTCGTGGCTGACGGTGACGGCGGCGAACGAGGACGAGGTGAGCAGCTCCTCCAGCCACTCGATGCCGGCCAGGTCAAGGTGGTTGGTGGGCTCGTCCAGCAGCATCACTTCCGGTTCGCCGACCAAAGCCTCAGTAATCGCCAGCCGCTTGCGCCAGCCGCCACTGAGCGCGGCGGCCTCGTCGTTGAGGTCAACGAAACCGGCGCGGCCCCCCAACTCTCGAATCAGGCCCTCGCGCAACCGCCCCTCCCGTTCGCTCTCATCTACGTGCGCTGTGGTCAGCGCCCGCTCCAAAACCTGCCGGATGCTGAGGCCGGGCGCAAAACGCGAGTCCTGGGGCACGTAGGCGGCGCGGGCGCGTTTGCGCACGGCCAGCTCGCCTGAGTCCGGCTCGAGCTGCCCGGCAAGAATGGCCAGAAGCGTGGATTTGCCCGCTCCATTGGGACCGATCAGGCCGATCCGGTCGCCTTCGTTGACGGTGAGCGAAATGTTCTGGAAGAGCGGCTTGGCGCCGAACTGTTTGGTCACTGACTGCGCGTTGAGAATCGGAGGCATCTGTCTTGAGGATACTGTGCCAGAGTCCCGGTCCCGGCTCGCACCGCGAACTCCACGGCTGATTGCCCAGGCAGGCTTTACCTACCTCGGATTCCGTTTTCCGGTTTGACCGCCTATACTCTCCTCTGTCGGAATTTTCCGAGAGGAAGTACATCTATGTCTTCACCCGCTGTAACCTACGCACGTCAGAATCATCCCCGCTTCTTGAAAGAGCTGAAGGACCTGCTGCGCATTCCTTCTGTCTCTACACTGCCCGAGAACAAGGGCGATTGCCGCCGCGCCGCCGAGTTTCTGGCCGCCGAGTTCACCCGCATCGGCATGGAGCATGTGCGGCTCATTGACACCACCGGCCATCCGCTCGTCTATGCCGACTGGCGTCACGCCGCCGGCAAGCCCACAGCGCTGTTTTACGGCCACTACGATGTCCAGCCCACCGATCCGGACGACGAATGGCTTTCGCCGCCCTTCGAGCCCACAGAGCGCGACGGCAACCTCTACGGCCGCGGCACCTGTGACGACAAGGGCCAGGTGTGGTCGCAAGTCAAGGCGCTGGAATCCCTGATGGCCGCCGACGGCAAGCTGCCTCTGAATGTTCGCGTCATTCTCGAAGGCGATGAAGAAGTTGGCGGAGAGGGAATTGCCGAATATGTCGCTTCCAAACCGGCCGACCTCAAGGCCGACTTTGCCCTGGTCTGCGATACCGAGCTCTTCGCCCCCGGCCTGCCCACCCTGTGCGTCGGCCTGCGCGGCATGATTTATACAGAGTTAGAAGTGCGCGGCGCAAAGACCGATCTGCACTCCGGCATGTATGGCGGCGCGGCGCCCAATCCCTTCATGTCCCTGGCGCATATGCTGGCCAAGCTCAAGGACGAGAACGGCCACATCCTCATTCCCGGCTTCTACGACGACATCATTCCGCCCAGCCCCGAGGAGTTGAAGGCCTGGAAGAGCCTTCCCTTCGACGAAGAGCACTATCGCAAGACCGAGGTAGGTTCGCGCACGTTGGTGGGCGAGTCCGGCTACAGCGTAATGGAGCGCACCTGGGCGCGGCCCTCGCTCGACGTGCACGGCATCCCCGGCGGCTTCATCGGCGCGGGCGCCAAGACTGTGATTCCCGCCAAGGCTCTGGCCAAGGTCTCCATGCGCCTGGTTCCCGGCATGACGCCGGCCAAGGCCTTTGCCCTTTACAAAGCTTATGTGGAAAAGATCACGCCCGTTGGCGTTGATGTCGATGTGCGGCTGATTCACTCCGGCGACGCCTGCCTGGTTCGCGTCGATAACCCTTACATTCAGGCCGCGACCAAGGCGCTTCACGAGGTTTGGGGCAAGGAGACGGTCTTTATCCGCTCCGGCGGCTCCATCCCCATCGTCGGCGATTTCGACCGCCATCTGGGAATGCCCAGCGTGATGATGGGCTTCGGCCTTCCCGACGACAACATCCACGCCCCCAACGAGAAGTACCACCTGAAAAACTTCGAGTTGGGCATCGAATCAATCGTCCGCTTCCTGGAAGAAGCCGGCAAATAAGTGTTGCCCCAGGTCTCCTCAAAATTGAGACCTGGGGCACCCTAATCTGGTTCATCGAGTGCATTGAACTTGACTACCGCACTGTTTGCGATCAACATTGTCGCTACTGGAGAAGATTTCATGAGCACGCCTTCGAACGATCCGGTAATTCTTTGTCCTAACTGGCAGGTGGCCCGCTCATCAACCCCGAAAGTAACCCAGTGACTTGAGAAGCTGTGCCCCGTTCATCGCAGTCTCATCGCGATGAGCGGGCGGGTGCCCCACATCTCGATTATGAGATGTGGAAAATGATGAACCAGCCGCTTTTCATTTTCAGCACTCCGAATTTCGCGGACCGTTAAGTCTGAGCCTCTCGATAACCGTAAACTGTAGCGTTATACTTAACAAATCATCAAGAAGACGCCATTCTGCTCGATTATCGGGATTACCACTAAGGAGAAGATATGCCCACGGAAATGCACAATCCGGCGCACCCAGGCCAGGTGCTTCAGGAATACCTGGAAGGGATGAACATCACTCATGTAGCGAAGCATCTTCACGTTTCGCGCGTTACGCTTTCCAGGATTCTCAATTGCCGCGCGGGCATCTCCGCGGAGATGTCGTTGCGCCTGTCTGCGGCGCTGGGAACGCATCCCAGCTTCTGGTTTGATATGCAATCGTCGTATGAATTCGCTCAAGCCAAACGAAAGAAACTCCCCAAGATCGTACCGTTCAGCATCGCTGCATAGACGGACGGCGAGACCACAATTTCTTCCCGCGACTCCTTGCAGATAATTCCGTTCTCCCGGCGCACAATGGAAGCGTGAACAGTGAGCAGAGTCGCGGTGCTCTTCTGACCCCTGACCCCTGATCCCTGACCCCTGTGAACGGCCCCTACCCCCCTATTTTTATTTTCAAAACCTTGCAGATAATTATTTCTCTGGGATATGCGAGGGGGAAAAGCCCTCGCGACTATCATCGCGTAAGCTGAATCTACGGCCATGTCCGATTTTCCTTCCAATGCGGAGCTTTCCAGAGAACTGGATCAAGCCTGCGCCGGAGAACTGGAACGCCCCGCGGATGCCTCCGCGCCGTCGGGACCCATCATCGACTTCAGCCATGTCAGCGTCGCATTCGATGACCGGCCTGTTCTGGAGGATGTGAGCTTTTATGTGAATCGCGGCCAGACTCTCTGCATACTCGGCCGTAGCGGCGTGGGCAAGTCGGTGGCCCTGCGTATGCTGATGGGTTTTCTCAAGCCGGACGAGGGCTCCATCCGCGTCGAAGGCCAGGAGATTATAGGGCTCGGCGAAGAGGGATTGCGGGCCATCCGCAAGCGCATCACCATGGTCTTCCAGAACGGCGCGCTCTTCGATTCCCTCAGCGTGCGCGAGAACGTGGCCTTTCCGCTGCGCGAACACGGCGGCCTCAACGAGGACCAGATACAGGAGAAGGTTGCCCAGTTGGTTAACGTGGTGGGCGCCGAAGACGTGGTGGAAGCGCTGCCGGCCAGCCTCTCGACAGGCAGAAAGCGCGCCGTGGCCATCGCCCGCGCCCTCGCCGCGGAGCCGGAGATCGTGCTTTATGACGAGCCAACCACCATGGTCGATCCCATCATCGCCCGCCGCCTCGGCGACCTGATCGAGATTCTCAAGTGTCATCTGGGCAAGACCAGCATTGTGGTCACCCACGATATGCGCTTTGCCGAGCGGCTCGCCGACCTGGTGCTCTTCCTGCATCAGGGCCGGGCTCAATATTTCGGCCCGCTGGAGGGATTCATGGCATCGACCGACCCGCATATTCAGCAATTCATGGCGCTGGATGCCTACACATTACCTTCGGAATAAACTGCTTCTCACACCGTAACCATGGCCGGGAGATTTCACTTGCCGTGACTTGCCGCGGCGGGAGATGTTGTTCAAGTGGGCTTCGGTCAGGCTCTGACCGAGGGTTTTTTGGGGGAAGGGGATATCTCTACCGCCGGTATGCCGCAGCCGGAAAAGAGCGGTACAATTGCTTATTCTCATTGATTTCAATTTCAGCCGGATTGGTTCCAGGTTTCCGGTGTAGTTTGTGTTTTCGAGTGGGAAGATTATGCCCACTTTGCCTCATATTTTGGCCGTTTGAGGTTTGCAAGACCGTATGGGAACGTCGGAATTTTGGCAGAGAATGTCCGCTTCAGTGTCTTCCTCGCAGGCATGGGCGGAAGGACCGGCTAAGGGCGCAGCGCGCGATTCGCGAGGCAAGGTCCGGCTCTGGATGGCCCTGGATGCGATGACAATTCTCGCCGCCGTGATGCTGGCCACCGTTTATCGGATGCATACAAGCCCGTGGGCGGGCGCGATGGAGTTCTGGCACGGCACGCTCATCCATGGCCGTTCCATGGGCATTCTGTTGACCCTTCTGTGTTTCTTCGCCGTCTCGCTGGTGATCACAAGCCAGCGGTTGAATCTTTATTTACCCACCCGGCTGAACAACATTCTCGATGAGCAGCGCCTGAGCTTGCAGGCTTGCCTTACTTCCGGCCTGCTGCTTGCCGGCACGCTCTACCTGGTGCATGCCGAGGATATTTCCCGCACCATCGTGCTGGTCACTGTGGGACTGGTCACGATTACCCTCAGCCTGCGCCGCCTGATTTATCGCCTCCTGCTGTACCGTGATTTCGAGCGAGGGGTGGGCACGCGCAACGTTCTCATCGTGGGCACCGGGCCGGAAGCAATGGCTTTTCGCTTCTATCTGGAGAGCATCCGCCACCTGGGATACAGGTTCAAAGGCTTCATTGAAGTTCCAGGCCCCGGCCAGCCTGCGGCCGCCGATTCTCGCTTTGCGGCGATTTGCAGCGACGTGGTCGGCACGCTCGATACGCTCTTCCAGCATGTCCGCACGCAGTATATAGATGAGATCATCTTCGCCACGGCCTGTGAGCGCGGGGTTGTGTGGGATGTTCTGGAACAGGCTCGCATCCATGGCGTGGGCCTGCGCATGGTCCCCGAGATGTACGATAGCCTGACTTTGAACAGTTCTATCGAATACATCGGCCAATTTCCCACCATTCCGCTGCATTGCGGCCATGTGCCCGAGGTGAGGCTGTTGCTCAAGCGCGGACTCGATGTCGTCTTCTCCAGCATGGTGTTGATTCTTCTTTCACCCCTGTTTCTGGCCATCGCTATCGCCATCAAGCTGGATTCTCCCGGCCCGGTCTTCTACGCTTCCGAGCGTGTGGGTAAGAAAGGACGCGTTTTCCGCTGCATAAAGTTCCGTACCATGGTTTCCGACGCGGAACAGCGGCGCGTTGACCTGATGCACAGGAACGAACGCGACGGCGTGCTTTTCAAGATATCCAACGATCCCCGCATCACAAGGCTGGGCCGCTTCCTGCGCAAGCACTCGCTGGACGAGTTTCCTCAGTTCTTCAATGTGCTGTGCGGCGATATGAGCGTGGTGGGTCCGCGTCCGCTTCCCGCGAGCGACGTGCGGGACTCGAAACTTGCCTACCAGCGGGTTCTTGCCGTCACCCCCGGCGTCACCGGCTTGTGGCAGGTGCAGGGACGGCAAGATCCCTCGTCTAACAGCTATATCTCTCTTAACGTGACCTACATTGAAAACTGGAGCATCTGGCTGGATTTGCGGATCATTCTGCGCACTTTCGGCGTGGTTTTGGCGGGAACCGGGACGTAGCGCAAGCTGCTAGCTGCCCGCTTCCAGCCTCTAGCTTTCGAGGCGCATGTGTGAGCTGGCGACCCGAAGCTTACGGCTCTCTGTATTGGATTAAACTG
>PLOI01000008.1 GCA_003142015.1 Acidobacteriaceae bacterium
GAGCCGCCGCCGCCAGGCCTGGTACCCAGTTGCGCCGAGGGCGGAGTGCTGGGCATTCTGCCAGGACTGGTGGGCGTCATCCAGGCTACAGAGGTGATCAAACTCATTTTGGGCAAAGGCGAATCGCTCATCGGGAGGCTGTTGCTGGTCGATGCTCTCTCGATGCGCTTCCGCGAACTCAAGCTGCGCAAGAATCCCGAGTGCCCGGTCTGCGGCCAAAATCCCACCGTGACCGAACTGATTGACTACCAGCATTTCTGCGGCATTGTGCCGGAAACTCCCCAGGAGGCAAGCGTGAAGAATGGAATTCCGCAGCTAAGCGTGAAGGATCTGAAGCGGCGCATCGATGCCGGCGAGGACGTGTACATTCTCGACGTGCGCGAGCCCTACGAGTACCGGATCGCGCAGATTGGCGGAAAGCTGATTCCACAGACCGATGTCCCCAATCGTCTGGCCGAGATCGACCGCGACCGCGAGATCATCGTGCAATGCCGCTCGGGCGTCCGTTCGCAGCGCATCGCAGAGTTTCTCAAGCAGCAAGGCTATCCGAGGGTCGTCAACCTTGCCGGAGGGATTTTAGCCTGGGCCGACGAGATCGACCCCAAGATGCAAAAGTACTGAGGGACGTCTCTCAGGTGCTGTGTGCATCCACCCTTTCCATTTCTTTGCGAAAGGGTAGGAAACCACAAACTTCAGTGCGCCATCTCCCCGGGCCGTCCAGGCTCACCGATCTTGCCGTTTTCTTCCATCTTGCCGAAGATCATCTTGCCGCTGGCGGTTTGGAGCACGCTGGTTACGGTAATCTCGACCGATTTGCCTATCAGCTTGCGCGCGTGATCGACCACCACCATGGTGCCGTCGTCCAGGTAGCCCACGCCCTGGTTGAACTCCTTGCCCTCCTTGAGGATGAGCACCATCATCTTCTCGCCGGGCAGCACCACGGGCTTGAGCGCGTTGGCCAGGTCGTTGATGTTCAGCACCTCGACGCGATGCAGATGGGCCACCTTGTTCAGGTTGAAGTCGTTGGTGACCACCTTGGCTTCCCACTTCTTGGCCAGCTCAAGCAGCTTCAGGTCCACTTCGCGGATGGAGGGAAAGTCGTCGGAGACGATCTGCACCTGGATGGCGGTGTTGGATTGCATGCGCTGCAGCATGTCCAGGCCGCGTCGGCCTCTCTGACGTTTGGAACCATCGGTGGAGTCGGCCACAATCTGCAACTCGCGCAGCACAAACTCCGGCACCACCATCATGCCGTCGATGAAGCCGGCTTCGGCGATGTCGGCGATGCGGCCGTCGATGATGACGCTGGTGTCGAGCACCTTGGCGCTGCGCCGCAGGGGCCGGTCGCCCGTGAAGACCGTGCCCAGCGCCGCGGGGTTCAGCAGGTCGCCCTTGCTCGCGCCCACCAGCAGCCCCACATAGGTCATCAGCAGCAGAACGAATATCTGCAACGCGGCTGAAGTAGACCCGCTCAGCGGGGCACTGCGCAGCACCAGGCAAAAGAGCGCAGCGCCCATGATGCCCAGCACGCTGCCGGCCACGGCGCCGATCAGCCGCTTCAGGCTGAGCGCCCGCACGCGAAACTCGAAGACGATTACCGCGCAGGCCGCCCCCGCNNGGGGAAAAACCTCCAGGCTGGGTATAGCTGGCGAGTATCCCACCGGTTTGCGGTGTCGTCAAGGGGCAAGACAGGGAATAGGGACTAGAAAGCCCGCGGCTCATGGAAGGATGAAATATTTGTGCTGTCCCATCCCTCCGCCAGAAATGCAGCGAAAGGATGGAGCGCGGGGCTGCATGCACTATTCCCTGTTCCCTTAGTCCCTATTCCCTGTTTTTACGACGCTACCGCCAGCTCAACCACGGGAGCCATCCGCTGGGAGCCCTTGCGGGGGCCGCGCTTTCGGGCGCTCATCACCTTGATGCGCTCCAGCAGCTCCTGGGGCGAGCAGTTCTTCTTGGCCAGCAGGGCATCGGCCGAGTGCATCTCGCCCCCCATCTTCTGCGGATCGCCCAGCAGAATCATGGGCACATGGGCCGCAATCTGCTTCAGCCGCTCGACCAACTGGCAGCCGTTCATCTGCGGCATCGCAAAGTCGGCCAGCACCAGGTCCACCGGGGTCTCGGCAAAGATGCCGATGGCATCCTGCCCGTTGCAGGCTGAAATCACCCGGTATCCGTTGGTTGCCAGCATGAACTTGAGGACGGAAAGCTCCTGTTCGTTGTCGTCTACGCAGAGAATTATTTTCTTGGGTCGCATGATCCTGGGGTGAACTCCTTCTTGCAATTTTTTGTCTGTCAGGGAAGTCTTCACCCCTCCCGCTCTTTTTGGCAGGCTGGCGCGATTTGCCTCCATGGCCAGGCGACCGGGAGCCAGCAAGCCGTTTTCCTCCGGCCGGATTGCCTTGCATGCTGCGCGCTTAACCCTAGTGGGCAGGGCGGGCCTGCAATACGGCAACCGGCATTTCGATGCACAGACGGCTGTCTTTGCTCACGATCGATTTACAAATGATGCCTGGATCAACACCGGGAAAGGGACCGGTTAAATTCCTTCAATGAAGGCCAAGCGTACGAGGGACGGAAGCCGATGTGAAGAGGGAAGACCAAGCGAAAATTTGTCTCAAAATTCAAAAGCGCCCGGTGGAAAATGGCTAGATTCAAGACATGCCGTCACTTGCCGCGATGAAATCCTGTTGAAAGCATGTGCATCACGGCAGGAAAAGCCGTCCTTTTGACCCAAGAACGGTGCTGCCCGCGACGTGTACATCTGTGACCCTCGCCGAAGCGATGTGTGCAGAAAGGTACAAATCGCTTGTCCGGTTGATCTCGACCCCCTGGCGCAAATGAATGCGCGCGCATGGAGGCCTGCCGGCTTCAACCTCTCTATTGCCTGCTGCCGGTCTCTTGTGACTCAGCAATTCCGGTTGGAAAGCCGTCAATACTGAACACATTTTTCGCAAGCCTGTATTCCTCCAGGCCGGACTCGCCCTTTGCTTCTGCCCATCGCTTCAGTGTCGGCCGCTCTCCGATGTAGTCAAACAGCGGCACGCCGTAGCCGCAGGAAGT
>PLOI01000132.1 GCA_003142015.1 Acidobacteriaceae bacterium
CTGTGCTCCTCGGCGACGGCGAGAAAGGTTTCGAGTTGGTTCAGTTCCATATCAGTGCTCAGTGGTCAGTGAACAGTGGTCAGTGATGACCTTCCACTGCAGTATAAGCAAATCTAATCGCTTCTACAACAATTATAACTTTGCCTTATGGAGCGAAATGCTGGACACTGCAAGTGTTGGGAGAGTTTTCCCTGGGAGGCAGCTTCATGGCGTCAGATCGCATCGTCTTTTTCGATACCACACTGCGCGACGGCGAGCAATCGCCCGGCTGCAGCATGACGACGCAGGAAAAGCTGACCATGGCCCATGCCCTGGAAGATCTGGGCGTGGATATTATCGAGGCCGGCTTCGCCATGGCTTCCGAGGGAGACTTCGCTGCTATCGCCACCATTACCCAGGCCATACGCAAGCCGCGCATCGCGTCTTTGGCTCGTGCGAAAACCGAAGACATCGTGATGGCCTCGCGCGCCCTTCAGTTTGCCGACCGCGCCCGCATCCATGTCTTTCTGGCATCGAGCGACCTGCATCTGGAATACAAGCTCAAGATGAGCCGCGCCGAGGCGCTGGATCAAACTGCTGAGTGCGTGCGCCTGGCGCGTTCGCTGGTGGACGATGTCGAGTTCTCGCCCGAGGACGCCACCCGCTCGGAGCGCGACTTCCTCGTGAAGATGGTGCAGGTAGCCGTCGAGGCCGGCGCGACAACGATTAATATGCCTGACACCGTGGGCTACAGCACTCCAGAGGAATACGGCCGCATGTTCGCCGAGGTGCGCGAGCGCATTCCCGCCATTGATAAACAGGGCGTCATTCTCTCGGCGCACTGCCATGACGACCTCGGTTTGGCCGTGGCCAACTCGCTGGCCGCGATCCATAACGGCGCCCGCCAGGTGGAGTGCACCATCAACGGCATCGGCGAGCGCGCCGGCAATGCGGCTCTGGAAGAGATTGCCGCAGCGCTCTATGTGCGCGGCGACCGCTTCGGCGTCACCTCCGGCATCAATCTGAGCCAGCTTTACCCCTGCAGCCAGGTGCTGGGCCAGATCATCACCTTCCGGCCTTCGCCCAACAAGGCAATCGTGGGCGACAACGCTTTTGCGCACGAGTCCGGCATTCATCAGCACGGTATGTTGGCCAACCCGCTCTGCTACGAGATCATGACTCCCGCGCTGGTGGGCGTGGCCAAGACGCATCTGGTGCTGGGCAAGCACTCCGGCCGCGCGGCGCTGAGGCATAGACTGGAACAGTTGGGCTTCACGCTTTCCCGTGACGAACTGCAACACACCTACTACCGTTTTGTAGCGTTGGCCGACCGCAAGAAAAACATCTACGACTACGATCTGGTCGGTCTGTTGCCCGATCAGATTCGCGAACGGCGCCAGGAGCCGATCTCCGAACTGGCCTGAGACTCATTTAACCGCTTATCACTGACAACTAAAGAGAGTACGCATGAAGCTGAAGATTCTGGTCACAGCCGGCGACGGCATCGGCCCCGAAGTCACCCTCGAAGCGGTTGCGGTATTGCGCGAGTTGGCGGCAGCCGGCGGTCACACGCTCGAAATCGAAGAGAAGCGCATTGGCGGCGTGGCCATCGTCAACGACGGCACGCCTCTGCCAGCGGTCACCCTTGCAGCCGCGCTCAACTCCGACGCCGTTCTGCTCGGCGCGGTAGGCGGCAACGAGTTCAATTCCCTCCCCCCAGACAAACGCCCCGAGGCCGGCCTGCTGGGACTGCGGGCCGCTCTGGGCGGCTTTGCCAACCTGCGTCCCGCCTTCGCCTTCAAAGAGCTGGCCGCCAACAGTCCCTTGCGCCCCGAGATCGTGGACGGCGCCGACATTCTCTTCGTCCGTGAACTCCTCGGCGGCCTTTACTTCGGCCAGCCGCGCGAATGGAATCGCAAGACCGGCGAAGCCTGGAACACCATGCGCTACACGCGCGATGAAGTGGCGCGTGTAGCCCGCGTGGCCTTCAAGCTCGCACAGAAGCGCCGCAAGAAGCTCACCAGCGTGGATAAAGCCAACGTGCTCGAAGTCTCGCAACTGTGGCGCGCGACGGTGATCGAAGTGGCCGCGGAGTTTCCGGATGTGACGCTCGATCATCAATATGTAGACGCTATGTCCATGCACTTGATGAACCGGCCGCGCGACTTCGACGTAGTGCTGACAGAGAATTTGTTTGGTGACATTCTCTCCGATGAGTCCGCAGTTATCACTGGCTCGCTCGGCATGTTGCCCTCGGCCACCATCGGAGGCAAGGTCAATTTGTATGAGCCCGTGCATGGCTCCGCGCCGGACATTGCAGGCAAGGGACTCGCCAATCCGCTGGGCGCGATACTGACCGGCGCTTTGATTCTGCGCCACTCCGGCGGCCTTGAAGCTGAAGCCGCTGTTATCGAGACGGCTGTCCGCAAGGTGCTGGAACAAGGCTTCCGCACGCCGGATCTCGCGCGCTCGAACCCACAAGGATTCACTGTGCTATCGACAACCGAGATGGGCAAGAAAGTCCGCGAGACGGTTAAAGCATCGCTGGTTAGCGTGTGAGTTTTCTGTTCCCTGTTCACTGTTCCTTCGCAAGAAGCAAAGAATTGAAACAATGGTGACGAATGAGTTCCGAACCGAGAACACTATTTGAAAAAGTCTGGGAGCAGCACGTGGTGGCGTCGCCTGAGGGCGAGCCAACGCTGCTTTACATCGACCTGCAATTGCTGCACGAGGTCACATCGCCGCAGGCATTTGAAGGGCTCCGCCTGGCCGGCCGCAAGGTGCGGCGCCCTGACCGATGTATCGCCACCGTAGACCACAACGTGCCCACCACGCTGGCCGAGCGCTTCAACATTGTCGATCAGATAGCGGCTACGCAGATTGCCGCGCTGCGCACCAACTGCGCAGAGTTCGGCATCGAGCTTTACGACGTAGACTCGCCCAATCAAGGCATCGTTCATGTGATCGGACCGGAGTTGGGCATCACCAAGCCGGGCATGACGATTGTCTGCGGCGACTCGCACACTTCAACGCACGGAGCCTTCGGGGCATTGGCATTCGGTATCGGCACGAGCGAAGTGGAACATGTGCTGGCCACGCAAACGCTGCCCCAATCGAAGCCCAAGACTTTTCGCATTTCGGTAGAAGGCAAACTGCCGCGCGGCGTTACGGCAAAGGACATTATTCTCGCCATCATCGGACAGATTGGCACCGATGGCGCGACTGGCTGCGTCGTCGAGTACGCTGGCTCGGCTATTCGCGCGCTCTCCATGGAAGGCCGCATGACGGTGTGCAATATGAGCATCGAGGCCGGAGCGCGCGCCGGGCTGATCGCTCCTGACGAAAAGACCTTTGCGTATCTGAAAGGCCGCCGCTTTTCGCCTCAAGGCGCAGCATGGGATGAAGCCGTTCACGAGTGGAGCAAGCTGCCGAGCGATCCCGACGCAAAGTTTGACCGTGAATTGGTGATCGATGCCGCCACGCTGGTTCCATATGTAAGTTGGGGCACCAGTCCCGGCATGGTCGCACCTATTACGTCCAAAGTGCCGGACCCGGCCGCGACATCCAACGAACAGGAGCGCAAGGGACTGGAGCGCGCGCTTGAATATATGGGCCTGAAAGCTGGCACGCCGCTTGAAACAGTCGCAATTGACCGCGTTTTCATTGGCTCGTGCACCAATGGGCGTATCGAAGATTTGCGCGCAGCAGCTCGCATCGCTGACGGATACAAGGTTTCGACAAAGGTTAGCGCGATGGTGGTTCCAGGCTCGCAGGCCGTGAAGGAACAGGCTGAAACCGAGGGCCTCGATCTCATTTTCCGCGCGGCTGGTTTCGAATGGCGCGAGCCAGGCTGCTCCATGTGCCTGGGCATGAACCCAGATATTCTTTCGCCGGGCGAGCGTTGCGCTTCGACCAGCAACCGCAACTTTGAGGGCCGCCAGGGACGGGGCGGACGCACACACCTTGTAAGCCCAGAGATGGCCGCCGCAGCCGCTATTGCTGGGCACTTTGTCGACATTCGCGGCTGGAAAGTAAATGAATCGGCTACGCCGGAGGTAAAAGGCTGATGGAACCCTTTCGCGCATTGACCGCATTGGCCGCGCCTCTGGACCGGGCGAATGTTGATACCGACCAGATTATTCCCAAACAGTTTCTCAAGCGCATCGAACGCACCGGCTACGGCGAGTTTCTCTTCTTTGATTGGCGGCGCACAGCCACGGGCGAGCCGGACCCCGGTTTCGTGCTCAACGACCCGCGCTACAATGGCGCGCAGATACTCATCGCCGGCAAGAATTTCGCGTGCGGCTCGAGCCGCGAACATGCCGCCTGGGCGCTCTCGGACTTCGGTTTCCGCGCGGTCATCGCGCCTACGTTTGCTGACATTTTCTTTTCCAACGCGGGCAAGAACGGCATCGTGCTGGCGCGGCTCAGTGAGACGCAAGTGGCCACTTTGCTCAACAACGCGAAGACCATTCCGAATTATCAACTGACCGTCTCGCTTAAAGCGCAAACAGTTACTGACAATCAGGGCTTTTCTGCAACCTTCGAGATTGACCCATTCCGCAAGTTCTGTCTTCTTGAAGGACTCGACGATATCGGCCTGACTCTGCGCCATGAAGCGGCGCTCGACACATTTGAAGCAAAGCACGACCAGGCTAACTGGCTGAAAGCGAAGTAACAGCGGAGTTAGCAGTTAGCGAACTTGGAATGCTCCCGGCTGCCGACACTAACTCCGCGAACCACGTACTCCACTAACCTCGCTCCAAGGAAAGACAATGACCATTGAAGGCAAGCGACAAAGCATTCCGTTGACCGAAGGCCCTGACCGCGCGGCCTCCCGTTCGTACCTGCGTGGTTCCGGTTTCAGCAAGGAAGACCTGCACAAGCCCATTATCGGCATCGCCAACACATGGACCGAGATCGGCACCTGCAACATGCATCTGCGCGAGATTGCCGAGGCTCTCAAGGAAGGCATTCGCGAGGCTGGTGGCACGCCCATGGAGTTCAATACCATCACCATCTCCGACGGCATCACCATGGGCACACAGGGCATGAAAGCCTCTCTGGTTTCGCGCGAAGTGATCGCCGACTCCATTGAACTGATGGCCCGCGGCAATCTCTTCGACGGGCTGGTGGGCATCGGCGGCTGCGACAAGAATATGCCCGGCATCATCATGGCGCTGTGCCGGCTCGACATTCCGGGCCTCATGCTCTATGGCGGCTCCATCGCGCCCGGCAAACTGAACGGCGTAGACATTACGATTCAGGATGTCTTCGAGGGCATCGGTTCGCACGCCGCCGGCCGCATCGACGACGCCGGACTCGAAGCTTTGGAAGCCAACGCCTGTCCCGGCGCGGGCGCATGCGGCGGTCAGTTCACGGCCAACACTATGGCCATGTCTGCCGAGATTCTGGGCATCGCGCCCATCAAGCTCTCCGGCGTGCCCGCAACAGCAGCAGACAAGCACGCCGCCACGCGCGAAGCCGGCCACATTCTGATGGATGCGGTGCGCGCCAATCGCCGGCCTTCACAAATCATCACCCGAAAATCTATCGAGAACGCCATCGCCAGCGTGGCCGCCAGCGGCGGCTCGACCAATGCCGTCTTGCATCTGCTGGCCATTGCGCGAGAGCTAAACATCCTGCTCACTATTGACGATTTCGACATCATCAGCAAGCGCACACCGTACATTTGCTCGCTCACTCCCGCAGGCAAATTTGTCGCTTCGGATTACCAGGCAGCGGGCGGCTCGCGCCTGCTCGCGAAGCGGCTGATCGACGCCGGCCACGCCGATGGGGCCACACTCACAATTAGCGGCAAGACTCTGGCTGAAGAAGCCGCGCTCGCCAGGGAGACTCCCGGGCAGGAGGTCATCGGCAGATTTGAAAAACCAATCAAGCCCAACGGCGGCCTGGTGATTCTGAAAGGCAATCTTGCGCCCGAAGGCTGTGTGATGAAGATCGCCGCGGCTAACCGCTACGAGCATCGCGGGCCGGCACGTGTCTTTGACACGGAAGAGGCGTGCTTCGCCGCCGTTCAATCCGGTCAGATCAAGCCGGGCGATGTGTTGGTGATTCGTTATGAAGGCCCCAAAGGCGGACCCGGAATGCGCGAGATGCTGCAAGTGACGGCGGCCATCAGTTCGAACGCCGAACTAAGCGCGACGGTTGCTCTGCTCACCGACGGCCGTTTCAGCGGCGCGACGCGCGGCTTCACCGCCGGCCACGTTGCGCCTGAAGCCTTTGTCGGCGGGCCTATCGCAGCGGTCCGTGAGGGCGACATCATCCACTTCGATATTCCCAACCGCAAGCTCGATATTGAAATCAGCGAGGCGGAAATGGCCGCGCGTTTGAAAGACTTCACGCCGCCCGCATTGCGCTGGCCCAAAGGCGTCTTCCGTAAGTATGTGGACCGCGTAAGCTCGGCCTCCGAAGGCGCAACGACGTAAGAGCAGCTTCTGGCAGTTAACAAAGGAGTCTCACATGGGAAGCGACGCCAACACGCACGCATCGAATAACCCGCCCGCCCGCCTGACCGGCGCGGAGATTGTCTGGGCTACGCTGGTGGGCGAGGGCGTCACTGACGTCTTCGGCTATCCCGGCGGGGCGATTCTCCCTGTTTACGACGCGCTGCGCAAATTTCCCATTCACCACGTCCTGGTGCGCCATGAGCAGGGCGCCGCGCACATGGCCGATGGTTATGCGCGGGCTTCGGGCAAGGTGGGAGTTGCCATCGCGACCAGCGGCCCCGGCGCAACTAACCTGGTCACCGGCATTGCCACCGCCATGCTGGACTCAATTCCCATTGTCTGCATCACCGGCAATGTCTCCAGCAAAGTGCTGGGCACGGATGCGTTTCAGGAAGTGGATATTACCGGCATAACTCTGCCGGTGACCAAGCATAACTTCCTCATCAGCCGCACCGAGGAGATTGCGCCGGCGATTCGCTACGCCTTCCAGATCGCGCAAACCGGCCGCCCCGGCCCGGTGCTCGTCGATATTACCAAGGACGCGCAACAGGGCACAGCAATCTTCGACTTTGCCGCGGCCAAGCCACGCCCCCATCGCCCTCACCCCATGCTGAATGTGGAGGAACACGGGCTGGCGCAGGCCGTTGAACTGATTCGCAATGCCAAGCGGCCCGTGATCCTGGCCGGCCATGGCGTCATCGAATCCGGCGCCGAGGAGCAAGTGCGTGCCCTGGCCGAGCGCGCGCAGATTCCCGTGGCCCTTACGCTGCTGGGCCTGGGCGGCTTCCCTGCCTCGCACCCGCTGAATCTGGGCATGATGGGCATGCACGGCGAGGCCTGGGTCAATCACGCTATCCAGGAGGCCGACCTGCTGATCGCCTGCGGCATGAGGTTCGATGATCGCGTTACCGGCACAATCTCGACTTATGCCACCAAAGCTAAAAAGATTCACATCGAGGTTGACCCCGCCGAGGTGAACAAGAACATCAAGGTGGACGTGGCGCTGATCGGCGACCTGCGTACAGTGCTCGAAGAGCTGCTGCCGCGCATCAGTAGTGGTCATGGGGGCCGCGACGGCTCGGCGTGGATCAAGACCATTGAATCCAGCAAGGGCGCAGTGGCCGTGCGCGACATCAAGAACCTGCCCGACTCCGGCCACCTCTACGCGGCGCACGTCATCCACGACATCTGGCGCATCACCGGCGGCAACGCCATCCTGGTCACCGACGTGGGCCAGCACCAGATGTGGGCGGCGCAATACTATCATCACGAGCGGCCACGCACACTGATCACCTCGGGCGGCCTGGGGACAATGGGTTTCGCGCTGCCCGCGGCCATCGGGGCAAAGTTTGCCTGCCCGGACAGAGAAGTCTGGGTCATCGCCGGCGACGGCGGCTTCCAGATGACCGCGGCTGAGCTGTCGACCATCGCCCAGGAAGGCATCAAGATCAACATCGCCATCATCAACAACGGTTACCTCGGCATGGTGCGCCAGTGGCAGGAGTTTTTCTACGAACGCAACTACGAAGCCACGCCTCTGGTCTCGCCCGACTTCGTCAAGCTGGCCGACGCTCACGGCATCGCAGGACGGCGCGTTCAGACCCGCAGCGAGGTGGCCTCCGCCGTCGAAGAGGCTCGCTCCGCGCCGGGAACATTTTTGCTGAACTTCATGGTCGAAAAGGAAGACTCGGTTTATCCGATGATTCCCGCCGGCTCCTCACTCCACGAGATGATCCGCAGGCCGGAAAAAGATCCGCTGATGGAAACGTAACACGCAGCTTCTAGCTTCTAGCCTCTAGCTTCTAGCTTGTTTATTGCCGTTGCGATTGTATCGCAGGCGCCGACAATGCCAGGAAGAAGAGCTAGAAGCTAGAGGCTAGAAGCTAGAGGCTAGTTATGCTGCACACATTCGTCGCATACGTGGAAGACTTGCCGGGCGTGCTCACGCGCGTGGCCTCGCTCTTTCGCCGCTTGAACATCAACATTAACTCCCTCACCGTGGGCCGCAGCGAGCGCGTGGGCCTGTCGCGACTAACGCTGGTCTGCGAGGCATCGGCCGAGGCCGGTCACCGCATCCGCGCCAGCCTGTATAAGCTGGAAAATGTAGTCGATGTGGATGACATCGCCCAGGCGCCGTCGGTCACCCGCGAACTGGCGCTCATCAAAATTGCCGCCACACCGCGCAATCGCTCCGGGATCTTCGAGCTGGTCGAGGTCTTTCGCGCCCGCATCGTGGATCTGGCGCCGGAGTCGCTGACCATCGAGATGACCGGTGTGGAAAGCAAGATCGAAGGGCTCATCCAGGTGCTCAACGAGGGCGAGGAGCGCATTCTGGAAATCTGCCGCAGCGGCAAGATGACCATGCGCCGCGGCCATCACACTTCGAGCGTCCTCAAAGCCATGGGCGCTGATGCGGACCAGGCAGCGGAAGAGCCCACGGAAGACAGCGCGGCCGGCGAACCGGAATAGTCAGGCCGCGAAGACAGCGTGCCGAACCGATTGAAACTAACCATAACCACACAAGCAAAGGAAAATCATGGCGAAGACTTACTACGATCAGGATGCTGACCTCTCCCTCATTCAGGCAAAAAAGGTGGCCATCATCGGCTACGGTTCCCAGGGACATGCACATGCCCTCAACCTCAAGGATTCAGGGGTCCAGGTGAAGGTAGGCCTGGCGACCAACTCGAAGTCCATTGCCAAAGCGCAGAAGGCCGGCCTGGAAGTCGACACTGTCGCCGCGGTCACCAAGTGGGCGGATGTGGTGATGGTTCTGGTCCCTGATCAGACCGCGGCAAAGTTGTATGCCGAAGAGATTGAGCCAAACCTCAGCGCGGGCAAGCTGCTGCTCTTTGCGCATGGCTTCAACATCCACTACAAGACCATCGTTCCGGCGGCGGGCATCGACGTTGGCATGGCCGCGCCCAAGGCTCCCGGTCATCGCGTGCGCGAGGTCTTCACCGAGGGCGGAGGCGTTCCGTGCCTGATCGCCGTCCACCAGGACGCCACCGGCAAGGCTCACGCCCTCTGCCTCAGCTACCTCAAGGGCATCGGCGGCACGCGCGCAGGAGTACTTGAGACCACATTCAAAGAAGAGACCGAGACCGATCTCTTTGGCGAGCAGTCCGTGCTCTGCGGCGGCGTCAGCGCGCTCATCAAGGCAGGCTTCGAGACGCTGGTCGAGGCCGGCTATCAGCCCGAGAGCGCCTACTTCGAGTGCCTCCACGAGCTCAAGCTGATTGTGGACCTCATCTATCGCGGCGGCCTGGCCTACATGCGTTACTCCATCAGCGATACCGCTGAGTGGGGCGACTACGTCAGCGGCCCGCGCGTCATCAACGCCGAGAGCCGCAAGGCGATGAAGCAGATTCTCACTGAAATCCAGAACGGCGAATTTGCAAAGCGCTTCCTTGCCGACCAGAACTCCGGCCGCAAGGAGTTTTTGGCCTTCCGAGAAGCCGAAGCCAAGCACCCGGTTGAGATCGTCGGCAAGAAGCTTCGCGCCGCCATGCCGTTTCTTGATCCGGTGACCGTGGAAGAAGTGGCCAAGAACCGGTAGTTTTTGTTGCCTCCAAGCATACAGCGCCGGACAGCCTTCAAGCTGTTCGGCGTCTTTGCGTTCGCTTATTGTCGCCCGCGAAGAAATTCAAAAGTTTGAAGCATTTGGTATTGTATGTGTAGCGATCAGATGCCGAGTGTGGAGGCATAATTTCTTGGAACGTATTGCCGGACCAATCGTTGAATACCGCGCATCAACCGCCGAGGAGTTCTGGGAACTTCTTTCTCCCCAGAAATACTTGTTTACCCCTGAAAGTGAGCCGATCTTCCGAGGCCAAGCGGACGCGGCATGGCCGCTAGAGCCGTCAATTCTTCGAGGAAAGAATCATCCAATCTATTCCAGTCGCAAAAAAGATAGATCGACTCCTGAAGATGCATATTTCCAAATTACTTCCGAAATTGATGCCCTCAATACATTCGCAAGCTTTTGCGATTCATCAGGACTGAAGATTCCCGGCGACTCTTTGAAGTTTAGAAAAGATCACCTGGATGGAAGAAGCTCCATAACCAAGTTTATGTATGGAGAATCTTGGCCATTGGTTGAGTACTTCGAAATTATGGCTTTGGCACAGCACTACGGCCTTCCGACGAGACTGCTTGATTGGAGTCGTAGCGCGCACGTCGCTGCATATTTCGCGGCATCGGGATCTCTTTTCGAGAACTGTGAGAATAAAGTTGAAAGGCTTGCGGTCTGGGCTTTGGACATCATGTATGGGATATCGAGTGTAGAAATTATCAGAGTTCCCGGCGGCAACAATGCGAATGTGGCTGCACAGGGTGGCCTTTTTACCCTTCTGAGACAGCAATTTACAATGGCGCAGCCATTTGAAGGTGATCACCGCCTTGACGGCCATATGCGAATTCTTGACAGCCAATTCAATGGTATGCGGGCGAGAGGTAGCCAAGTCCTGGCAAAAGTTACTTTGCCCTCAAATGAGGCTCCGAAAGTGATTGACTTATGCAAGAGACATGGCATAACTGCGGCAACGCTACAGCCAGATTTTTACGGAGCTGCCAAAGCGACGCGAGAATATCTCAAATGCTGGTCTATGTCCAAATATTGGGACGGTAGAGATATTCATATTGAGAGCCTTCCGGCATACGTCGAACCGGCCACACCTGAAATTGAATACTGAAAATTTGACGTTTGTTGGCAGAATTTTGTTGCATGAAACAAGGCGATACGATATTATGTTACATGGAACAGAGGTTTGCCATGAGAGCGGCGGTTACAGAGAGGGTTCGCAAGCATCGCGAGGGACTGCGGGCGGCTGGGTTGAAGCCGGTACAGATCTGGATTCCCGATACGCGGCTGGAGAGCTTTCGCAAGAGATGCGAACGGGAGTGCTTGTCGCTGGTTGGCGACCCGCTGGAAGCGGAGACGCTCGCCTGGATAGCTGAGGTCGCGGATACGGACGGGTGGGTATGAAGCGCGGCGATCTGGTTCCCGTGGTTTTGTCCGGAGCTTACGGAAAACCCCGGCCCGCGCTGGTGATTCAGTCGGACCTTTTTCAGAAGCATCCATCCGTCACCGTTCTGCCTGTCACCAGCGATCTGCGTCCAATACAAACCTTTCGCATTTCCGTAGAGCCGACCAGCGAGAACGGCCTGCGCGCCACCTCGCAGATTATGGTGGATAAAGTCCACACCATTCCGCGCGACAAAGCCGGCGATCCCTTCGGCGTACTGGAACTGCGAACTATGTCTGCCGTGAATCGCGCGCTGGCGGTCTTTCTGGGACTGGGCTGAGGCCCATATCAACTCGTGTGAGATGGCGTGCAATCAGTTTTCATTTATCGAAAATGGGATCGAAATCGCGCGATGCCCAGCCAGAGAATCCGCCTCAGAGGCAAAAAATCACCTCCGAAGGATGACGTCTCTTCGGAGGCGCTTGCATGACACAAGATAGATGGGGCCAGTAGCCGACGCTGGAGGTCGGTAGCGCACGGCTACTGGTGATCCCTATACAAACGAAGCTAGCTGCGGCTTCCCCTTTCCACGGCTACTTCGTGTCGCCCGGCTCAAAGAGAGCGTTCGTACATGCCCTCCGAACCATGTTGACAACTGGAGTGTCTCCCATACAGGAATGCCGTTCCGTGACGGCCGTCACAGGCGTGTGTATAGGTTCCAAAATCGTCATCCTAAGTATACTTGACCAGATTCTTGACAAATTCTCTGGTCAATCTTGTACATCTTGCGCTCAGGCCCTCATTCAGCACGCCCGAACCGCGCTACTGGACTGCTTTCTCCTGCACAGCACCGGAAATGAGATTGACAAACCGCGCTCCGCATTTGAAAATCGGAGCTTCAGTTTCCTCCGACGCGGATCTAGAGCGGAACCAGAGTAACTGTGTCCTGTTAAGTGTCGTGCAGGGTCGCCGCTCCCTGATGGTCGCGTCGACTTGAACGCTGTGGTTTCGGGATACATCGACTCTGGTTCCGCTGTACCCCCAGCCGCTCTCGTGAACTCGAATCCGGACGCAACCCCCACTGCTGACCCGGGACAAAGGACGCGACCTGTAAGCATTGGACGCGAGCGGAGCTTGTTGAGGGCTTTTTGAGACCCACGAGATTTTAGAAGGAGCACGAGATGGGACTAGTGGATTGGGCTATCGTCGCTGTGATGGTGCTGGCGGTGCTGGGAGGGTTCACCCAGGGATTTTTCCGCGCTGTCTGTGGGCTGGGCGGCTTGCTGCTCGGCCTGGCGATCGCTGCGTGGAACTACGGTCGCATCGCGAAGCTGATTTTGCCCATGGTGCGCATTGAAGCGGTGGCCAATGCCATCGGCTTTCTGCTGATTGCGCTTCTTGTGATGGCCTTGGCCGGCCTCGCGGGGAAAATCCTCTCGAAAACTATCCATTCCATCGGGCTTGGCTGCCTGGACAGGCTGGCAGGAGCGGCATTCGGCTTTTTCCAGGGCGCGCTCCTGGTGACGGTGGTGATTCTGGTGACCGTGGCCTTTTTCCCGAGAGCCCATTGGCTGACAGAGGCCAAGCTTCCAAGGCTGTTTTTCGGGGCCTGTCATTTGAGCACAGACGTGAGTCCACACGAGCTTGCCGAGCGCGTCCGGCACGGACTCAATTCACTGGAAGAACAGTCGCCCCGGTGGTTGCACCCTGGCGACGGCAAATTGTGATTTTTTCCCAGGACGCAGCCCAGGGAAATATGGCAAGCTAGTAGAACCAACTGAGGTGGACGTGAGACGAGAACTGGACAGCCTGGTGACCCAAATGCATTCCAGCGGTACGCGCTACGAGGACGCCGTACGCGAGTTCAAGAAGCAATACCTGCGCGAAGTGCTAGTGGCGCACCGGGGAAACCAGTGCAAAGCGGCCGAGGAGTTGGGCATGCACCGCAACACCCTGAGCCGCACCATGGCCGAGCTGGGGCTGAGCCTGGCTGAAGTGCGCGCCGGCCTCAAGCGTCCGCCGCGCAGCGAACGTCCTGTCTATAGCGCGGTTCGCCAGGTCTTTGGCCGGGGCTGACGGCGCTCTCAAGGACATGCAGACAAACCCACAGGCTTACGAAGCGCGCGTCCAATCGGCAAAATCAAGACAGGTTAAGCAGGCTGCTGAAACTCCCGGCGAAGAGGCTGAAGAGCATCGCTCAGGGGCAAAGGCCCCCGCTAATCTGATTGACTTTATGCCGGGACTAAGATCGCGGTCTGCCGCCCGGAAGAATTTTCCGGCAACCGTAGCAGCCCTGCTACTGACAATGGCTACAGGCGCCGGGCACGCGCAGCCGGCCCAGGCCAAACCAGAACAACCGCAGCCTGCCTCTATCCAAACTACCTCTCAAGGTCAGAACGCCGCTCCAGCTCAGGACGCCAGACAGACCGAACTGCCGCGCAACTCCGACCGGCGGAGGGCTGCCAAGCTCTATCTTGCCTCGAGCAAGCTCTTCGTTGATGGACAGTTTGAAGAGGCCCTGCGCGGCTACCAGCAAGCGGCCACGCTCGACCCAGGCAATACCGACTACCCGCTGGCGGCGAGTGTCGCTCGCAGTCACGCGGTGACGGCGCTGATTCAGGCAGCGGCCAAGGACCGGCTGAGCGGCGATGCAGCGCAGGCGCGAGCGGCCCTGGCCCATGCGCTCGAACTCGATCCGGGCAACCCCCAGGTGAAGCAGCACCTGTTCGAGCTGGGAGACGATGCCCTGCTGGGCCAGCCAAGGCCCATCTACGAGAAGGGTGAACAGACAGCCGGCGAAGCGGTGGAACTGGAGCCTGCTGCAGGAGTTCACAGCTTTCACCTGCACGCGGACCCGCGCCAGATTATTCAGCAGGTCTTCAAGGCCTACGGGATTGATGTCACGGTGGACGACAGCGTTCACGCAGTTCCGGTTCGGCTGGATTTGGATAACGCTGGCTTCGAGCAGGCGGCGCGCATCGTGGGAATGGTGACGGCTTCGTTCTATGTTCCGCTGGATGCGCACCGCGCGCTGGCCGCCGGCGACACCAGAGAGAACCGCCTGAAGTTTACGCCACTCGAATTCGAGACAGTTTATTTCTCAGGGCTGAGCGCGACGGAACTGACCGACGTGGTCAACCTGGCCAAAAACGTCTTCAATGCGCAGCAGGTAGTGGCGGAGCCCACATCGAATACGATTACCATCCGCGCGCCCCACGAGACGCTGAACGCCTTCAACGCCACCATGAGGGATCTGCTTGAGGGGCGCAACCAGGTGCTGCTTGAGGTGCGCATGATCCAGCTTGCGCACTCCAGCACGCGCAACACCGGGGTTCAGCCGCCGCAGAGCATTTCGGCCTTCAACGTTTATGCAGAGGAACAATCCCTCCTGAACGCAAACCAGAGCCTGGTGCAGCAGATCATCTCCTCGGGTTTGGCCTCTCCCAGCGACACATTGGCGATTCTTGGCATTCTGCTGGCTTCCGGCCAGGTGTCAAGTTCCCTGTTCTCCAACGGCATTGCAACGTTTGGCGGCGGCCTGACGGAATCCGCGCTGGCTCCGGGATCGATCTCGGCCAACCTGAACCTGAACTCCTCGGACTCGCGCGAACTGGATCAGATGCAGTTGCGCCTGGGCGACGGCGAGGCCGCTACCATGCGGTTGGGGTCGCGCTACCCCATTCAGACATCGTCTTTCTCAAGCCTCGGGGCCAGCGTTCCGAATATACCGGGGCTTACCGGCGCGGGAAGCTCCAGCAGCCTGTCTTCCCTGCTGGCCTCCTACTCCGGCAGCCTGCCGAATATTCCGCAGGTCGAGTACCAGAATCTGGGCCTGACCCTGAAGGCGACCCCCAAAGTAATGCGCAACGACGAGGTTGCGCTCACCGTCGACCTCAAGATTGATGCCCTTGCGGGAACCTTCATCAACGGCAATCCGGTGCTCAACAATCGCGCCTGGTCCGGGGTGGTGACGCTCAAGCAGGGCGAGGCCGTCGAGGTGGTGAGCGAGCTGGATAAGTCAGAAAGCCGCGCCATCAGCGGCACGCCGGGGATCAGCGAGATTCCCGGCCTCAGCGATCTCACCGGCAACGACACCCAGAAGAACTACGCGACGCTGCTGATTGTCATCACGCCCCATGTGTTGCGCGGCACGCAGGCCGCCGGCCACTCGCCGATGATGCGCGTCGAGCGCGGGCAGGCTCCGTAGCGAGTCTGCGGGCCTGGTTGCGCGTACTGTACGCGAAGCTCCGCCAAACGCAGCAAGGGCAGACAGGCTGAAAACCCCTGTCTGCCCTTGCTGGATAGCCTGCCAGCAACCGATTCATCCGGCTAGCTGACTAGCCCGCTTTAGTTCGCCACGCCGTCCAGCTTGGCCTGGAACAGGATGATCTTCTTAATGTCGTCGTAGGGCGCGTTGGCGGGAACCTGGCGGCCGTTGACCAACAGCGAAGGAGTCTGAGTGATGTTCAGGTCCTGTGCCAGTTTCCTCGATGCATCGACCGCAGCGATGATTGCGGGGGTTGCAGCGCAAGCCGCGATCTTGGCCGGGTCCAGGCCTGCCTTGCTCACGGCGCTATTCAGGGTCAGAGTAGCTCCATCGGGCGTCTCCAATCCTTCCTGGCCGTCAAAAACCGCCGAGGCAAAGGTGTAGAACGAGCCGCTGCCGCCCTGCTTGGCCACACAAAGGCCATAGGCAGCCGCCCCGGCCGCCGCGGGATGCTGCGGCAGCGGGTAGTTCTGGAAGACGAAGCGAGCCTTGGGGAAATCCACGGCCAGCTTGTCCATGTTGGCTTGCGCTGCCTTGCAGTGGGGGCACTGGAAGTCGGCAAACTCTACAATCTCCAGGTTTTTTATCGCCGAGCCACGGTAAGGTCCATCCGCGCGCGCCTGAGCCATTGCGCGGAATTCCGCATACGGATGCTCACCAAAGGGGATGATGTCGTCGCCAGCGATGATGTGCTTGCCGTCGGGGAGAACAAAGAACTGTAGTGCGGATGGTTTCAGCTTGCCCGTCTTGTCGCCGATGAAGATAATTACCTTGCTGACGCCGTCCACCGGCGTCTTCAGGATCGCCTGTACCTGCCAGACACGGCTCTCTTCGAAGCCCCAACTGGCCTGCAGGAAGGCGTTGACAGTCTCCTTGGTGGGAGTCGCGGCGGTGAAATTGGCCGGATCGGGTTTGGGAAACACGGGCGCAGCGGACGGGGCCGGCGCAGCGGGGGCCGGTGCGGACGGAACCTGCGCGGACGGAGCCTGCTCAGGCGCGGCGGGCACATCCTGTTGCGCTACGGCCTGCAAGACGGGCAAAGACAAAGCAATCAGCGCCACGGCGCTGGCAAAACGGGCAGACAGACGAATCAAGCGGTTTCTCCTTAAATTCTTGAAAAGCTAATTTGCGCAATGCTGAACTGTGGAAAAGCCCCTAATATGGCAAGAGGCTCCCCACTTCTAGCTTATACCTGAACTTTGACGGCAATGGGGAATCTGCGGCCCATGCCGAATGACTTTGAGGTCACCTTCAGAACCGGGGCGGACTGTTGGCGTTTGTACTCGCTGCGTTCGACCAGGCGCACCACCTGTTGAACGAGCTGTAAAGAAAATCCGTGTGCCTGAGCGATTTGTTCGGGGGTCTCATAGCGCTCCACGTAAGCTTCGAGAATGGGATCGAGAACCTCGTAGGGTGGCAGCGAGTCGGTGTCCTTTTGGTCCGGACGCAGCTCGGCCGAGGGCGGCTTCTCGAGAATCGTTCGCGGAATCACTTCACTGTCACGGTTAATCCAGCGGCAGACAGCGTAGACGCGGGTCTTCACCAGATCGCCAATCACCGCCAGTGCGCCCACCATGTCGCCATAGAGAGTGCAGTACCCCACGGCCATTTCCGATTTGTTGCCGGTGGTGAGCACCAGCGCGGAAAACTTATTGGAGAGAGCCATCACCAGGTCGCCGCGAATGCGGGACTGTATATTTTCCTCTGTTGTATCCGGCTTCGTTCCCGCAAACAACGGCTCCAGAGCGCGTGTAAACTCCGCAAACAAGCCGCTGATGCCGATCACTTCAAAGCGGATGCCGAGGTTGGCCGCCAGCCGGCGGCTGTCGTCAATTGAGCCTGCGGACGAGTAGGGGCTGGGCATGCCGATGCCGACCACGTTTTCCGCCCCCAGCGCTTCGGTGGCAATGGCCGCCACCAGCGCGGAGTCGATGCCGCCGCTCAAGGCCACCAGGACCTTGCTGAAACCGCACTTAAGCACATAATCGCGAGTGCCCAGAACCAGTGCGCGGTAGGCCGCCTCGGTGTCGTCCTCATCAGGGGCGGGCAAAACCGGCGCATCGAACGGGTCAACGACAATCAGGTCCTCCTCGAAGGATGCGGCCTGGGCAATCAGTTCGCCGCGCGCATTGAGCGCCAGCGAAGAGCCGTCAAAAATCAAGCTGTCATTGCCGCCCACCTGGTTGGTCAGCAACACTGGCACACGGTCACGCCGGGCAATGGCAGCCAGCATCTGGCGGCGCATCGCGCGCTTCCCATGCCAGAAAGGCGATGAGGAGAGATTGATATGCACCTGGGGATGGTGGCGCATCAGCTCTTCCATGGGATCAAAGTTGTACAGGCGGCGTGGCCAGAAGCTCTTGTCGTTCCATGCGTCCTCGCAAATGGTAATGGCCAGCCGGACGCCGTCCAGTTCCACTACCTGCTGAGGCCGCGACGGGGTAAAGTAGCGCTGTTCGTCGAAGACGTCGTAGAACGGCAGCAGGCGCTTGTGCTGCTCGAGCAGCATACG
>PLOI01000014.1 GCA_003142015.1 Acidobacteriaceae bacterium
TACAGCAACGGCCAGAGCAACGTGTTCGTCGACCTGACGTCGGTTGCCGGATCGACAGGCCAGGCGGCGGTCACCGATACGCTCAATACCGGTGGCGAAACGACGATGGCGGTCGATTATCTGGGCAAGAATACCGATGGAACGAGCGCCGTTGAAACCGCAACAATTACCGTTGGCACCGGCACTAACTACGCTAACACCGCCGGCGGGATGATCAACGCGATCAATGGCGCTGGCCTGGGCTTGACGGCCAGCTTTACCACGGCTGCGGCGGCCGGGGATGCGGGTGCTACGGCGCTCACCGATACCGGCATTGAGATCTCCGGATCGGTGGGATCCGGCGTCAATCCGACCTCGGGTAGCTACACAGGTACTTTGTCTCTGGCCGGCGCTGCGGACGGTGATACTCTGACTGGCTCCATCACCCTCCAGGACGGCACGAACCCTGCGACCACGATCACCATGGGCGAAGTAGCAGCGGGTTCGGAAAAGAACGCAGCGGCATCCCTGGATGGCTTGGTTTCTTACATCAACACAGGCTCCAGCGGCAACGAATCCGATCCCTTCGGAGTCGTTGCCTCGGACTCCGGCGGGGTTCTGACACTAACCAGCGTTCAACCTGCAACGACCTCTCCGGTAACACCCTACAGTGCGTTGAACGTGTCAGCAGACCTCACAGATACCGCCGACACAACTGTTTCAAATCCAACCTTCACCTACAATGCAACGGCCGGATATAACGTAGGGGTCAACGACGGCTCCACATTCGCTAAAACTGGCATTACCGACAGCACTCTAGGCGGGACGGCCGATGCGGCACTTACTTCCGACAGCAGCAGCACGGGTGGTATTGCCACGATCAGCTACGCGGATGCCGCCGGCGAGTCACTCAACGGTACAGACCTCTCCAATGCAACCGACGCGCAGACCGCCTTGACGGGCCTGAACTCGGCCATCACTGACGTGGCGGCTCAGGACGGCTACATCGGCGCTCAGATCAACACCCTGAACGCCGTCAGCCAGGTGCTCAGCACACAACAAGAGAACGTGCAGTCGGCGCAAAACGCGGTGCAAGCCACTGACTATGCGTCGGCAACCTCCAACATGTCCAAGTACGAAATTCTGAGCCAGACCGGCATCGCGGCCCTGGCGCAGGCTAACAGCATGCAGCAGGAAGTGACCAAGCTGCTGCAGTAACGGGGGTCCCCGGCGACAGGTCTTCGTCGCTGGGGAAACAATAAATGGCGTAGAGCCACTCAACCAGGAAGGCGCCCGAGAGGGCGCCCTTCCTGCGTAAGGAGCGGGTCCGGCGAAGAGGTGCGCGGATTGCCGCAGGTGGCGGCTAAAGCCGGACGTCGTCTCGGCCGATGAACTGTTTGTTCTGAAGGGATTTTCGCGGTGTCTGAGAGGTTGAGCCATTGGGATTCGAAGTTCATGAGTTTTTCCCCATTCGGCTTGCCTTTGGATGGTTCTTGGGCTGCTCGGAGTTAATACGGAGGATGCGATGGGCACAGTTGGGTTGAGTTTCGGATCGCCGACCAGCGGGACTGGATTCGACGTGAGCACGACGGTCTCCTCGATCGTGGCCAATCTCCAGAATGTAGAAACGCCATGGAAGACCCAATTGACCTCGCTGGAGAGCCAGGACACGGCGATCTCCAGTCTGGGAACGCTGTTTTCGAATCTCTCCAATGACATGAGCTCGTTGGCCGATGCGGATGGCATTCTGGCGGAAAAGACTGGTTCCAGTTCCGACACCAATGTGCTGACACTTACCGCAGCCGACTCTTCGGCGGTTGCCGGAACGTATACGGTGGAGGTGGCGAATCTAGCGCAAACATCAAGCGGCTATCTGGCCGAGATTACAAATTCCACTGATGCGCTTTCTGGCTCCATAACCGTTCAAGTGGGCAGCGGCACGGCGCAGGAAATCAGCGTACCGACAACGTCCGGGGATAACACACTCGCCGGCCTGGCAAGCGCCATCAACTCCTCCAGCGTGGGCGTCACCGCCAGTGTGCTGACCGATGCCTCGGGTTCGCGACTGAGCCTGGTTTCGGGCACCTCGGGTGCTGACGGAGACATCACGGTCAGCGCGAATTCGATCGCCGACACCACCACATCGAGCGGCACATTGGCCTACACTTCCGCAGTGACGGGCGCCGATGCTCAACTGACGGTGGATGGCGTGGCCCTCACAAGCGCATCGAACACGGTGGCCAATCTCATTCCCGGCGTGACCTTCCAGCTGCTTGCGCCCAGCCCGAGCGAAACCACCAGTTCCGGCACCAGCCTGGAGCAGGTTCAGGTGGTAATCGGCAATGACAATACCGATGTCGAGAGCACGGTCAACCAGTTCGTCACCGACTATAATTCGCTGGTCAGCGCCACGAATACCCAGGAGGGAGACGACAGCTCGGGCAATCCCGAGCCGCTCTTCGGCTCTCCCACGCTCACGCTGCTGCAGCAGCAGCTAATGAACGGAATCAATGCGCAGAATCCGAACGGCTATCTGACCGCGATCTCCGACGACACAGGCACGACGCTCTCCGGCTCGATGACCATCGCGGTCGGCAGCGGCACGGCGGAAAACATTGTCATCGGCGCCGAGCCGAGCTCTGGCGCGGCCGCCGACACCATTTACACCGGCTCGGGAAGCGATTACAACACGATCTCCGGGGTGGCCAGCGCGATCAACTCGGCTGACATCGGGGTCACGGCCAGCGTGATGACCAGCGATGGCGAGTCGACCCTCTCGCTGATCTCGCAAACGGCGGGTTCCAGCGGAGCGCTGGCCGTGACCTCCAGCATCGTCGCCACCAGTGACACTCCGCTGACTTCTTCAGTTACAGCGGGCTCCAGCACAGTGACCTCCAGCGCCACTTTGACTGGGATTACCAACGAAGACGATATGCTGGCAGGGTCCATCTCCATCCAGGTGGACAGCGGCGCGGCGCAGACTATCACCGTCGGCACATCCAGCAACACGCTCTCCACTCTGGCCGATGCAATCAACGACACGGCCAATATCGGCGTCAAGGCTTCAGTGGTGCAGAATGCCGATGATTCGTACAGCCTGCAACTGGAGTCCAACACCGCGGGTTCGGCCGGCTCGCTGGCAGTGACTTCCAGCATTCTCGATACCACCAACACCAGCACTGCCACTCTGAGCTACACCAATTCGTCGGACATTAACAGCCTGACCAGCCTGGGAATCAGCGTCAATAATGACGGAACGCTGACGTTTGACGCGGCCTCGCTGGACTCGGTTCTGAACTCGGATTTCAGCAGTGTGTCGGGCTTCTTTCAGAACGCGAACAGTTGGGGCCAGAGCTTTAACACCATGCTGACCAATGCCGGAACCAGTTCGACGACGGGGATTCTTTCGCTCGCCTCAAGCTCCAACAGCAATATCGAATCCACGCTAAATGCGGATATTTCCAAGGAAAACAGTCTTATTTCAGCGCAACAAACGAGTTTGACTGCCGAACTGAACAGCGCCAACGAGATCATGCAGGAGCTGCCCACGCAGTTGGAAGGGGTGAACGAGCTTTACTCGGCGATCACCGGATATAACCAGAGTTCGAGCAGTTAAGGAGCTTGATTTTCATGGGAAGTTATCAGGAACATGCGCTGGACGGCGCTTCGGCAGTCGACCTGGTTGTGGCGCTATATGACGGAATCATTCGCTTTCTTTATTCAGCGAGCGCGGCAGTGGATCGTGGTGACGCGGAGGCCCGCCGGACAGCCGTCAAGCGGGCGCTGGATATTATTATCCACCTGCAGGCACGGCTGCGAATGGACGTGGGCGGCAAGCCGGCGCAAGTGCTCAGCGAGTTCTACGCATCGATCTTCGCGCAGATACTGCAGGCCTCGCAGTCGGCTTCGCGGCAGAAGTTCGAGCATGCCATCGAGTGTGTCAGAAACGTGCGCGACGCCTGGCGCCAGGTGGCCAGGGACCCGGAAGTCAATCCAGCGCCTGCCCAGGTTTCCGCCATGTTATCCCGGCGCAGACAAGAGGGCTTTGATAACGCCGATTTCGGCGAAGATGCTTCCGCAGGCTCAAGATGGAATGCCTGAGCAGGCCTCCAATACAGGTTGTCGGGACACGTTCAGTAATTGCAGCAGGTCCGGTCGCGGTTCAGCCCGCGACGGTCAGTTCCTCTTCCAGTTGCTGTTTCCGGTAGAGGCCGGCGTAATAGCCGTCAAGAGAGAGCAGCTCGTCGTGCCGGCCCAGCTCGACGATCCTGCCGCGGTCGAGCACGGCGATCTGGTCGGCATTGCGCACGGTGGAGACACGATGAGAGATCAGGATGGTGGTTGCACCTTCAGTGTAGCCACGCAGACCGTTCAGAATGCGTTCTTCCGTGTAGGTGTCCACGCTTGATAGCGCGTCGTCGAGAATAAGGATTGCCGGCCGGCGCAGTAATGCCCTGGCTATGGCCGCGCGCTGTTTTTGCCCGCCGGAGAGCGTGACGCCGCGTTCGCCCACCATGGTTTCAAATCCCTGCGGAAATTCTTCGAACTCCTGACGAATGTGCGCCGCCGCGGCCGCCTCGAGCAGGTCTTCCGGGCTGGCATGGGGCGCGCCAAAGGCAAGGTTTTCCCGGATCGTCGCGCTGAAAAGAAAAGTCTCCTGGGGGACCATGCCGATGTTGCGCCTCAGCACGGCCAGTGGATAGTCGCGCACTCCGCGACCGTCGATCAGAAGAGAGCCTTCAGGCGCTTCGTAGAGCCGAGTGATGAGGTTAACCAGGGTGGACTTGCCGGAACCGGTAGGACCTACAATGGCGAGGCTGGAGCCCGCGGGAATCTTGAGAGAAATGCCTCGCAGCACACCCGAATCGCTAAATGTTTCGTCGTAGCTGAAATTCAAATCACGAAATTCGATTTCGCCTTGGAGCACGGTACCGACTTGAATTGTGGGGTCGGCGCTGCTGTCGTCGATTACCGGCTCAGCGCGCATCAACTCGTCGATGCGCTTTACAGAGGCGGTGCCGCGCTGGAAGATGTTTACCACCCAACCCACGGCGATAATAGGCCAGGTGAGCAGGACCATATAGGTGTTGAAAGCAACGAATTGTCCCACGCTGATGCGATGAGCGATCACCAGATGGCCGCCAGCCAGCAGGGTAATAACCATGGCGACGCCCAGAATGAACTCGAGCGTGGGCCAGAGCATGCCCATTAGCTGAACCAGCTTGAGGGAGCGGGCGATGTACTGGCGGTTGAGCCGTTCGAAGAGTCCTATCTGGGATTCCTCACGGGCGAAGGCGCGCACCAGCCGGGCGCCGGAGTAGTTTTCCTGGGTTTGCGATGAAATATCCGAAAAACTGGCCTGGATGCGCTCGAAGCGGTCATGAATCCTGCTTCCGAAGTACTGCACCAGGACGCTCGCCAGTGGCATGGGCGCAAACGCAACCAGTGTGAGCCAGGGGCTGATGTTCAGCAGGAAAAACAAGGCGAATACGGTGAAGAAGACCGTATTCGCGCTGTACATAAGGGCAGGGCCGAGCAAATTGCGAACGGCACTCAGGTCGTTGGTCAGTCGGGCCATGATGTCGCCCGTGCGATAGCGCTGATAGAAGCCCGAATCCTGCTGTTCCAATTTTTTGAAGAGGTCGCTTCTGAGGTCGAATTCGATTTCCCGCGAGATGCCGATGAGAATCCAGCGCTGGGAGTATAGAAGGACGCCCTTGACCAAGGCGATAGCGATCAAAAGTCCGGCGAAGAGCAGAATTCTTTGGCGGCTGATCCCGTGTCCCATCTCGTCAATGGCTCGCTGGATGACCTGGGGAAAAAGCACCCAGACGGCATTGGCCGAGATGCAGGAGAGTGTGCCCCACAAATATCCCCAGCGGTAGCGGCGCATGTATACGTAGAGGGGAGCAAGATCGCGAAACATAGTTTTATTGTACGGGGACGGACGGGCTGCATGAAGGCGGACAGGGACTGTGCGAGCAGAGCGCCTGGCTACGACTTTAGGTAGGCGTTCTCAGCAGCAGATAGCCGCCCACCAGTCCGAATATGAGATCCGAGGACCAGGCCGCCAAGGCAGCGGGCAGATAGTTCACGTCGCCCAGCGCGCCAAACAAGCCATTTATTACAAAGTAAGCGAGCGCCACGCCGATGGCCACAGCGATGCCAGTCAGCGAGCCGCGGCGGCCCATGGAAAGCGCAAAAGGAATGGCCAGCACCGCCATGACGACGGCGACCAGCGGATAGGCAATCTTCTGCCAGAGCTGGACGCGCAGACGCATGGTGTCAAAGCCGCTTTGGCGCAGGTCGCCGATGTAGTGATCAAGCTGGCCGAAGTTCATCTCCTGCGCTTGCAGGCTTTCCTTCTTGAAGTAGCCGGGGTCCTCGTGAATCTCAGGAAAGGAGGTTTGCTGAAACTGGCGATACTCCTGGACATTAGCGCCTGCGATGTCGCGCTGCCAGCCATTCAGAAAGCGCCACGTGCCCGTCTCAGCATCCCAGACAGCGCGAGCCGCAAATATGCGCCGCGAGAGCGCAAAGGTGGAGGGATTAAATTCAAAGAGCGAGAGATTTGCGAATTCGTTGCGTTCGGGGTCAAAAAACTGGTAGTAGAAGATACGGTCGGGCTCTCCCGGATGCGGCTGGCCGAATATCCAGTTTTGTTCGGGGCGCAGGACGGTTTGCGCCGGTTTGCCCTTGATGATGTTGCGCAGAGCCTCTTGCCTGCGGTTGGCCTGGGGCAGATAGTACTGATCGAAAAGGAAGAGGCTGACCGACAGAATGGCGGCGATGGAGACGATGGGAATCACCAACCGGTAAAGGCTGACACCGCAGGCCTTCATGGCAATGATCTCGGAGTTGCGGTTGAGTACGCCGAATGTGACCAGCACGGCGATCAGCACGGCCAACGGGGTGATCTGGTAAAGCATGCTGGGGGTGAGGTTGATCAGATATTCGCTGACAGTATACCAGCCGATGTCGTGGCTGAGAATGTCCTTTAGCAGATCGAAAACGGTGAAGACAAGTATGAGCGTGACAAAGCCGGCGAGCACCAAGGCAAATATGATGAGGAACTCACGCACCACATACTTGTCCAGGATGCGCGGGAAAACATTGCGGGCTTTGATGCGCCGGGGGCGCGACTGAAATTTGCGCAGCAAGGCGGTCAGCGAGATGCCAATAGCCTTGCCCGACACGGCGGATGCGGGCCTTTGGAAGCGTGATGCCCACGTAGAAATCGCATTCAGAACGCGTCCGCCCGAGGCCATCTGCCACAGCAGAAAGACGCCGCCGGCGGCGAACAGAATATTGGCCATCCATACAGCGAGAAACGCGGAAATCCAGTCTTGCCTGGCCAGGGCGATGCCAATGAGAGAAAGCGAGTAATAGACGACCACCAGCGCAAGGGTAGCCACCCAGGCGGTACTCTTGCCGCCGCGCCGCGATGTCACGCCAAGGGGAACGGCGACCAGCATCAGCACCAGGCAAGCCGCGGGATAGGCGAATCGCTTGTGCAGCTCGATCTGGAACCGTTTGCCATCCGGACCGAGGGTACGTGCCCGCAGTTCGCCCATAGGCAGTGCGTAGATGGCCGTGTCCATGCGCCCCAGATGCGCTTCGTTCTGTTGGCCGGCTATCAAGGGCAAATCGGTAAAGTCAAAGGTGGAGATATTGTATTGTTCGGGCTGGCCAGCCACTGTTTCGTGGCGCGCGCCGTTGCGCAGCCGCATAAGCAGTTCCTGGCTGGAGTCGTTAGCCACAGTGGCCGAGGCGGCAGTGGTGACCAGCGGTGTGGTGGGGTCAGTGGTGTCGGCCATGAAGACCTGACGCCAGTTGGCCGCGCCGGCTCCCGCGCGCACATCCTGCACGTAGAGAACGAAATTGTGAAAATCCTCGTCGAAGACGCGCGGTTTAATCTCGTAAGAGGCCTGCATGGCAAGCGCCTTGTCCATGGTCAGGATGGCCTGATTGGCGCGCGGGGCAAGATAGAGCGAATTGGCCAGTCCCAGAAGCGTGCCGGCAATGGCCACGATGGAGGCCACGCGCACAAAATAGCCGATGCCCAGCCCGGAGGCGCGCATGGCGATGATTTCACTGTCGGCGGCCAGGCGACTCAACCCCAGCAGCACCCCCACCAGTACCGCCATGGGAATGGTAATCATGAAAAAGTTGGGCATCATGAAAAGAATGATTTCCACGACGCTGATGAGAGTGGAGCTATTGTGGACCACCATCTCCAGAATGCGGGGCAACTCCTTCATGAAGAGAATGAAGGTGAAGATCACGCCACCGATAAGGGCGTGGGAGAGAATTTCGCCGGAAATGTATCGGTTCAGGATGCGCACAAATAAACTCTAAGGTTAGTTTATCGTGGCTGAGCGATTCACGTGTCTGAAGGTAGCCAGCTTCGCAGGCGCAGGCTATTGGCCAGCACGCTGACGGAGCTGAAAGCCATGGCGGCCGCCGCCAGCCACGGGCTGAGAAGAATGTGAAAGCTGGGATAAAGCGCGCCCGCGGCCAACGGAATGCCGAGCAGATTATAGGCAGCCGCCCAGATCAGGTTCTGATGCATTACACGCAAGGTGGCGCGTGCCAGATCGAGCGCCGCCGGAATGGCCGAAGGCCGCGCGCGCAACAGCAGCACATCACCGGCCTCCTGAGCCAGGTCAGCACCCGTGCCCATGGCAATGCCGGCGTCGGCCTGGGCCAGGGCGGCTGCGTCGTTGATGCCGTCGCCCACCATGGCCACGCGCAGGCCGCTCTTTTGCAGGGCGCGAATGCGGGCCAGCTTGCCTGCCGGATCGAGGCCGGCTTCAACTTCGGAGATTCCCGCTTGCTGGGCGATGGGCGCGGCCGCGGCGGCTGAGTCGCCGGTCAGCATCAGCACCCGTAGGCCAGCGCGGCGCAAGGCGGCCACAGCCTCGGCGGCATCGCTGCGCAGTGCATCGCGGGCATCGAAGCAACCCGCCGGCACGCCATCCAACGCCATCCACAGCCGCGTCACGCCCAGTTCCGGCGGCGCAATTCCATCAGGTAGCGGGACAGAAAACTCCTTGAACAACGCCTCGTTGCCTAAAAGACATTCGTGGCCTTCGACCTTGGCGGTAAGTCCGCGGCCCGGCAGAACCTGCACATCTTCGGCTGGCTGCCAGACGAGCTCGCGGGACCGCGCGGCATCCACGACAGCGTGGGCCAATGGATGATTCGAACGCTCCTCGGCGGCAGCGGCCATGCGCAGCAAATCGTTTTCGGCGCTATTCGCAAGGGGGTGAACGGCAGTCAGCACCGGACGGCCTACGGTCAGCGTTCCTGTCTTGTCCAGCACAATCGCGTCCGAGGGCGCCAGACGGGCAAGCCGTTCCAGCGCTTCGCCGCCCTTGAAGAGGACGCCTAGTTGAGCGCCGCGTCCCACGGCCACGGTGAGCGCGGCGGGCACGGCCAACCCCATGGCGCACGGGCAGGCGATCACCAGCACGGCGACAGTCGAGGCCAGGGCCATTTGAAGAGAGTGCGTGGCGATAAGCCAGACCAAAAAGGTGAGCGCGGCTAAGCCCAACACGATGGGAACAAAAATTTGACTGGCGCGGTCGGCCAGCCGCTCCATGGGCGCGCGCGAACCCTGCGCCTGCCCAACCATGCGCGTGATCTGCGCAAGCATGGTAGCTTCGCCCAGCGATTCAGCACGGCAAACTACCGCGCCATCGTAATTCAGAGCTCCGGCCAGCACGCGTCCGCCGGGTTCGCGGTCGAGCGGAGTAGACTCGCCCGTCAGCATGGATTCGTCCACCGTGGTGCGGCCTTCCAGAATCGTCGCATCGACTGGAAACCGCTCCCCAGGCAGCACCAACACGCTGTCGCCCGGCTGAATCTCTTCGAGCGGGACGATCGCCTCTACGCCGTCGCGAATGCGGCGGGCAGTTGCGGGCCTCAAGCGGGAGAGTGAGTTGAGCGCGGCCAGAGCGCGGCGCTTGGCCCGGCCTTCCAGGCTTTTACCCAACAGGAGAAAACCGAGAATCAAGAGTACCGCGTCAAAGTAAACCTGCCGTCCTGTTGCGGGCCAGACTGTGGCATAAGCGGAATAAAGAAAGGCTACTCCCGTTCCCAGGCTCACCAGCGTGTTCATGTTGGTGGCGCCGTGGCGCAGGCCGCGCGCGGCGTTCACGTAAATTCCACGTCCCGCCCAGGCCATCAACACTGCCGTGAGCGCCAGCAGGAACCAGCGCAGAAACTCCGGCGAAAGCGTATAGAGCCAGGGGAAAACATGCATCAGAACGTGGTCCAGTGCGCCCATTTGCGTTCCCAGCGGCATGGCCAGCAACATGGCCGCCGCGCCGGCGATGAGAGTCGCAAGCGCCTTGCGTTCAGCTCCAATTGCGAGCAAGTCCGATGAGCTTTCAGAAGCAGCATCCGCGCGGGGAAGCACGGCATCGTAACCTGACGCGCGAATGGCTTCAATCAGGGCGTCAGGCGTGGCGATCAGCGGATCGTAGTCAACTTGGGCGCGATTAGCAATCAGGTCAACGTGTGCGGTTTTGACTCCTGCCGTGGAGCGCAGAGCCTCTTCCACATGATGCTGGCAGGAGGCGCAGGTCATCTCCAGAACAGGCAGCGTGATGGATTCTGTCACAGGCGGAGGCATGGGTTGAGTCAGGCTTCCAGACGCGCCGTGAATCCGGCTTTGGCAAGGGCGGCAACGGCAAGATCGACGGGCGCAGGGTCCCGGTTGAAAGTGAGCCGCGCCGCTCCCACGCGCACCTCGTTGACCACCGCTCCCTCGACCGATTTGAGGGCCTCAGTGACGCGCCTAACGCAGGCGCCGCAGTGCATTCCATCAATTTGCAGTATGAATTCCGGCATTACCTTCTCCTGTTTGTTTTGATGATAGCCGGGTGAAAAAGACGCGTTATCGTAGGATGAGATTGATATTTGGAGGAAGATGCAGCGAGAGTTTCCATCGGCCCCGCTAGTAGGCGTGGGCGCAGTGATTGTGGAGGATGTTCGCGTGCTGTTGGTCCGGCGCGGGACTGAGCCGCTCAAGGGCCATTGGTCGCTGCCGGGCGGTCTGGTTGAACTGGGGGAAGGACTGCTCAATGCAGTTGTTCGCGAGGTGAGGGAAGAGACGGGTCTCGTGGTCGAGCCGGTGGAGATGATTGAGCTGCTCGACCGCATTCATCGCGAGCCCGATCGTGTCCGCTACCATTATGTGATTGCCGATTACCTGTGCCGCGTTACGGGCGGCGAATTGCTGGCTGCCTCCGATGCCGACGCGGTGCGGTGGGTGGAGCGGGCGGAGTGGACGAAGGAGAGCGCGCTTCAGCTTGATCCGATCACCGTTCGGGTCATCGAGGCTGGTTGGCAGAGAGAGCAAAAGCTGCGAAAGGAGATGAAAGAAGGCCGATGAAAGCGATCAAGAGGCTGTTGTGGGTTGTGGGCGTGTTGGTGTTAGTTGCCGGGATTGGCTTCTGGGAGCGGCCCGTCAGCTACTTCAATGAAGCGCTCTATCTGCGGGAGTGCCTTTCGGGCGTGGAGAATCACACGGTTCAGGTTGCGGGCTATCGCGTGCATTATCTTGCCGAGGGGCCGGCCGGCGGGCCGGTGGTGGTGTTGGTGCATGGGCTGGGCGGGCGCGCCGAAGACTGGCGAGAGCTGGCGCCCTATTTCGCCAAGGCTGGTTACCGCGTTTATCTGCCCGATCTGCCAGGCTACGGGCGCAGCGAGCAGCCCACGGGCTTCTCCTACTCGGTGCGCGATGAGGCCCATGTGGTGGTCGGGTTTCTCGATGCGCTGGGGCTGAAGCAGGTGGGCCTGGGCGGCTGGTCGATGGGCGGCTGGATTGCGCAATTGGTCGCCAGCGAGCATCCTGAGCGGGTCAATCGGCTGATGCTCTTCGACGCCGTCGGCATTGACGAGAAACCTGACTGGGATACGCAACTGTTTACACCGACGACGCCGGCAGAGCTCGACCAACTGGATGCGCTGTTGATGCCCAAACCTCCAAAGGTGCCGGGCTTCGTTGCGCGTGATATTCTGCGCGTCTCAAACCAGAACGCATGGGTGATCCATCGCGCGGTCGCCACAATGCTCACCGCCCAGGACACCACCGACAATCTTCTGCCGGGGCTCAGGATGCCGGTGCTGATTGTGCGGGGAGCCGAGGACCTCATCACCTCGCCCAGGCAGGCCGAGACAATGCACCGTCTTCTGCCGCAGTCCGATTTGGAGGTCTTTCCCGGCTGCGGCCATCTGGCGCCCGGCCAGTGCGCCGCCCAGGTAGGGCCCAAAGCGATGGAGTTTTTGAGGCGGTAGGCTGGCTCCGCGTCTGCATCGTCGAAGAATGCAGGTTTTCGACGATGCGGGCGCGAGCTGGACTACTCGGCATGGTTTTAGTGGGTTGCTCGCTAACGCTTCATCACATCGGGAGTAATGGTTCCATCCCACACTGGCGATCCCTGGGCGTGGTAGTGCCCCAGCTTCGTCCAGTCGTCGCGGGTCAGTCCGTTCAGATCCCAGACCACCAGGCCGTCGCGCACCGTCATCTCGCAGAGCAATTTCATGCGGCCATCCATGCGCGCCCCATAGCTGTCCACAAAGCCGAAGTGGCCGTTTTCCACGCGCAGCACCGCAATATCCGCATCCGATCCCACGCTGAGCGTGCCCAGTTCCGGGTGCTTGATCTCTCTCGCCGGATTCGATGTGGCATCGCGAATGACTTCCGTGAGTGGAATGCCCATATTCAAAAACTTTGACATCACATTGAGCATATCTTTCATCCCGTTGTTCATGCTTCCAATGTGCAGATCGGTAGAGATCGAGTCGGGTACCCACCCCTGCCGGACGGCCGGCACGACTTGGCGAAAGAGAAAGCTCCCGCCGCCGTGGCCCACGTCGAAGATCACGCCGCGCTTGCGAGCCTCGAACAGATAAGGCAGCACATTCTGCTGCGCGTCCAGCATGGGCACCCAATCCAGATACATNNCCGAAGTCCACCATCACCGGGATATTGGCCAGAGTTCCGGCCTCGACAGCTCTATCCACGGCTACCCATTCCGGCCCCGCGTAGTGGGCTGTCTTGATGCCCACAATAAGGCCTGGATATTTTTTGGCCATGGTTGCCGCGGCCTGGGAGTCCATCTCCGCAACGTTCTGCTCATACGAGGGTCCGCGCATGCCCGCACCCACAATATTCAGGAATGCCAGTACACGCGTTTTCGAGCGGTCAATGATGTGCGCCTTGAAATCCTCGAAGTTTTTCCATCCTGAGCAGCCTGCATCGGCCACCGTGGTTACGCCCGCGCGGAAGGTAAACCCGTCCGGAAAGACGGCGTTGTCCCCCGCATAAGAACCGGCTTCTCCGGTGCTGGCATACACGTGAACGTGAATGTCCACCAGGCCAGGGGTCACATAAAGGCCGGAGACATCGACTGTCTTGGTGGCGAGCGATGGATCAATGTGCGCGGCCACTGCGGCGATGCGGTGATTCGCAACGGCAACGTCCATGACTGCATCGATGTGGTTAGCCGGATCGACGACACGACCGCCCGTCAACAGGAGGTCGTAGCTCTTCTGCGCCTGCATGGAAGTACAGGCCAAAGCCAGTACTGCGATTGCGAAATAAATCCGTCTCATGAATAGATTTTCGCACCTTCGAAAGAAAGTAGCCCAACATTCCACAGCGCAAAGGTACGGGCCATTCCTCTTATCGGAATGGCCGTGGGGTGATGCGCACTGGATGTAATAGCAAAGAGCCGCCTTAGACGCCGATTACGTCGCAGAGTTCCTTGACAGCCGCGGCACTTTTCATCAGGGCGGCGTGTTCTTCATCGTTGAGCTTGATCTCGACGATCTGCTCCAGGCCGGCCGCGCCCAGTTTGCATAACACGCCCATGAAGTAGCCGTTGATGCCGTATTCGCCCTGGAGGTAAGCAGCGCAAGGGAGAATCTTCTTTTTGTCCTTGAGGATGGCCTCGGCCATCTCCACCGCCGCAGCCGAGGGCGCGTAGTATGCACTGCCGGTCTTGAGGTGCTTCACAATCTCGGCGCCGCCGTCGCGCGTGCGCTGGATGATGGCGTCGATGCGCTCTTTGGAGAGCAGTTCAGTGATTGGAATGCTGGCGACTGTGGTGTAGCGGACGAGCGGGACCATCAAGTCGCCGTGACCGCCAAGAACGAGGCAGCTCATGTTCTCCACGCTCACTTGCAATTCCTGGGCAATGAAGCTCTTGAAACGGCCGGAATCCAGAATCCCAGCCATGCCGATGACCCGTTCGCGGTTGAAACCAGACAATTTATAAGCAGCCTGCACCATCGCATCCAGCGGGTTGGAGACTACGATGAGAACCGACTCAGGCGAGTAAGCAACCACATTCTTGACCACATCGGTCATGATCTTGAAATTGGTGTGCAACAGATCGTCGCGGCTCATGCCGGGCTTTCGCGCAAGGCCGGCCGTGATAATCACGACGTCGCTGTTGGCTGTGTCGGCGTAGTCGTTCGAGCCGGTGATGTGGACGTCGGATCTTTCAATGGGAAGAGCCTGTTGCAGATCCAGCGCCTTGCCCTGAGGCACGCCTTCGACTACATCGATCATCACCACGTCGGCCAATTCCTTGGCCATAAGCCAGTGCGCTGCAGTTGAGCCGACGTTACCTGCGCCGATGATGCTGACTTTCTTACGCATTTGTTGCCTCCTTGGGGATTAAGGCCCCAAACCTTCATTTTCGTTACATGTTGGCGATGATGCGGGTGGCAAATTCGCTGGTGCCAACCTTGGTGGCTCCGGCGGTCTGGCGTTCAAAATCGTACGTCACGAACTTCTGCAAAATCGTCTTCTCCAGCGACGCCTCAATGAGCCTGGCCGCTTCCTTCCAGCCGATGAACTCCAGCAGCATCATGCCCGACAGAATCACCGAGCCGGGATTGATGAGATCCTTGTCGGCATACTTTGGCGCGGTTCCGTGCGTGGCTTCAAAAACGGCATAGCCATCGCCGATGTTAGCGCCGGGCGCGATGCCCAGGCCGCCCACCTGCGCCGCGGCCGCGTCGGAGATATAGTCGCCATTGAGGTTGGTGGTGGCCAGAACGCTGTAGTCTTCCGGACGCAGGATGATCTGCTGAAAGATGGAGTCGGCGATGCGGTCGTTGACCAATACCTTCGATTTCCATGCGCCGTTGCCGTGGGTTTGGCCGAGGGAATCAAGTACCGCCTTCACTTCAGCGCAAACCGCATCCTGATAGGCCTGCGAAGCCATATCCAGGCCCGGCTCGATGAGCGCAGCGTTCTGTTCGACGGTCAATGCGGGATTGGCGTCCTTATTGCCCAGAATCCAGCTCTCGCGCTCGGTGACGGTCTCGGCGCGGAACTCCTGCTGTGCGACCTCGTAGCCCCACTCGCGGAATGCGCCCTCGGTGAATTTCTGAATATTGCCCTTGTGGACCAGCGTAACGGTCTTGCGGCCCGCTTCGAGAGCGGCGCGAATGGCATAGCGCACCAGCCGCTTGCTGCCGAAGATGGAAATCGGCTTGATGCCTACGCCGGAGTCGGCGCGCACATTTTTCTTGCCGCTTTTGAGTAAATCATTATTGAGGAAATCAATCAGCCGTGCGGCGTCCGCGCTGCCTTCCTTGAACTCGATGCCCGCGTACACGTCCTCGGTGTTCTCGCGGTAGATCACGATGTCCAGCTTTTCAGGGTGCTTCACCGGGCTGGGGACGCCCTGGTAATACTTCACCGGCCGCACGCAGGCGTAGAGGTCGAGCATCTGGCGCAGGGCCACGTTGAGCGAGCGAATACCGCCGCCGACCGGCGTGGTGAGCGGACCCTTGATGGAAACTCTCAGGTCGCGCGCGGCGGCCACCGAATCGTCCGGGAGCCAGTTGCCGAACTGGCGAAAGGCCTTTTCGCCCGCGAAGATCTCAAACCAGCGAATGGCGCGCTGGCCGCCATAGGCCTTTTCCACCGCCGCATTGAAGACTCTTTGCGAAGCCTTCCAAATATCGCGCCCCGTGCCGTCGCCCTCGATGAAAGGAAGGATAGGATGGTCGGGCACCTCAAACTGCCCGTTCGCGTATTCGATCGGCTTGCCGTTTTTTGGTAACTTCAACCCGTTGTAGCTTATTTGCATCGGTTTTGAAAGACCCCTCTTCCCGTATGGTTAGAGCATGAGGCTACCATCCTGGATTCAGAAGTGGCAATGGCGGATGAAATAGTTTCCTTTGCCTCGGAAGAACGTCAAACGAATTCTGGCCGGAGCCGTCGCAGGCGGCGGACGGGGTCGATTAGTACTGACACAAGACGAAATCTCGCGAAAAGCTGCTCTTACCCGCCTAAATGAGATAAACTCATGCGGGTACGTTCAAAAAACACCGATCTTCAACCACAGGGAGGACACATAGAAATTGGGAAAAAGCATGGTCCCGAAGAAAATGTTTTTCACCAAGGGCGTAGGCAAACACAAGGAGCGTTTGACTTCCTTTGAGCTTGCCCTTCGCGATGCGGGGATAGCCTCGCAAAACCTGGTGAGAGTTTCTTCCATCTTTCCGCCGCAATGCAAGCTGATACCGCGCAAGGAAGGCCTAACCTACCTGAATCCCGGCGAGGTGGTTTTCGCGGTGATTGCGGAGAATTCGACGCGCGAGCCGCATAGGCTCGTGGTTTCCAGCATCGGCGTAGCCATTCCTTCCGACCGCAACACTTACGGCTATCTTAGCGAGCACCACAGCTTCGGCGAGACCGAGGAGCAGGCAGGCGAGTACGCAGAGGAACTGGCGGCGGAGATGCTGGCCACCACCCTGGACGTGGATTTCGATCCGGACAAGAGCTGGGACGAGAAGAAGGAGATTTACCGCATCTCCAACAAGATTGTCCGCACCAGCAACGTGACGCAATCGGCCGTGGGCGACAAGCGCGGGAAGTGGACCACAACGATTGCCGCAGCTGTCCTGATTCTGGAAGAATAGGGATTGCGCCCAGCGGACCATTAAGGCCAATACTGCCTGGGCAGGGTTGGCCTTGCCGCGCGTTGTAGAGGTATCTTTAGCGATCCATGGCAAACGCACGCAAATACAACGTGGGGCTCGTGCAGATGCGCATGAGTGCGGACCCGGAGGCCAATTTTGCCTCTGCGGTGCGCCATGTCCGCGAAGCGGCGCAGCTGGGCGCCAACATTGTCTGTCTGCCGGAGCTTTTTTGCACACAATATTTTTGCCAGCGCGAAGATCTGCGCCTCTTTGACCTGGCTGAGCCGATTCCGGGGCCATCCACGGAGCGCCTCTCCGAAGTGGCGCGCGAGGCGCGGGTAGCCATTATCGCCTCGCTCTTTGAGCGCCGCGCGCCGGGGCTTTATCACAACACGGCCGTTACTATAGACGCCGATGGAACCATCGCGGGCGTCTATCGCAAAATGCACATTCCCGACGACCCGCTCTACCACGAAAAGTATTATTTTGCGCCGGGCGATCTGGGCTTTCAGGCCGTTGACACCGCTTTTGGCCGGGTGGGCACGCTGGTCTGCTGGGACCAGTGGTACCCGGAAGCAGCGCGGCTCACCGCTCTCAAAGGTGCCGAGGCGCTCTTCTATCCGACTGCCATCGGCTGGCATCCGGCGGAGAAAGATGAGTTTGGCGCGGCGCAATATGAGGCGTGGCGAACCATCCAGCGTGCGCACGCCATCGCCAACGGCGTTTATGTGGCTGGCGTCAATCGCGTCGGAATGGAACACGGCGACGTTCTCGGCAACCGTGCGGCCGGTCCGGGCATCGAGTTCTGGGGCGGCAGCTTTCTGGCCGATCCTTTCGGGCGCATCATCGCCAAGGCCTCGCACGATGCCGAGGAGATTTTGATTGGCGAGATTGACCTCGGACTGATCGAAGAGACGCGCCGCAACTGGCCCTTTCTGCGCGACCGCCGCATCGACGCCTACGCGCCCATCACAAAACGTTTCCTCGATCCCGTGGCCGCATGGCCGGCGGACGAGGATTCCGAGTAGAAATGCCTGCTCCTATGCCCGAAAATACGCCGCGCCAACTCGGCTATCGCATGCCCGCCGAATGGGAACCGCATGAAGCAACTTGGTTGGCCTGGCCGCACAATCCCGAAGACTGGCCGGGAAAGTTTCAGGCCATCCCCTGGCTCTACGCCGAGATTGTGCGCCTGCTCTCGGTGCATGAGTTAGTGCATCTTATCGTCGAGGACGCCAACGCCGAACAGCGCGTGCGTGGAATCCTGGAGCGGGCGGGCGCTAATCTCGACCGGGTGAGCTTCCACGCATGGCCCACTGATCGGGGATGGACGCGTGATTCAGGCGCAATCTTTGTGCGCAACCGCGAGGGCCGGGTTGCCATTACCAACTGGCACTTCAACGCCTGGGCCAAATACTCCGACTGGCAGCTAGACGACCAGGTTCCGGGTCGCGTGGCTGCGCTGCTCGGCCTGCCCGAGTGGCAGCCTGCGATTAAGTTGGAAGATGGCCACACACATCGCATTGTGCTCGAAGGCGGCTCCATCGACGTCAACGGTGCGGGAATTCTGCTCACCACCGAGGAGTGTCAGCTAAGCGAAGTTCAGCAGCGCAATCCCGGCGTCAGCCGCGAGCAACTGGAGAAGGTCTTTCACGATTTCCTGGGGGTCGGTCAGACAATTTGGCTCAATAGCGGCCTGGCCGGCGACGACACCCACGGCCACATAGACGACATTACCCGATTTGTTGCGCCGGCGACGATTGTTACCGCCGTCGAGCCGGACGCGACCGACCCGAATCACGCACCTCTGGCCGAAAACATGGAACGCCTCAAAGCCGCCCGCACTCTCGACGGCAAACAGTTCACGCTGGTCGAGTTGCCTTTGCCGCGCCCTGTGGTATTCCGCGGCCAGCGCCTTCCGGCCAGTTACGCTAATTTTTATATTGCCAACAATCTGGTTCTGGTTCCTACTTTCCACGACCCCAACGACCGCGTGGCGCTGAACATTCTGGCCGAGGTATTTCCGGGCCGCGAAGTGATCGGCATCCACAGCGTGGACCTTGTATGGGGCCTGGGCACGCTGCACTGCATGACCCAGCAACAGCCCGCGGCGCTAACATTGAAGCCATGATCGACGACATCGATTCCATGCAAGCCGCCCTCGATGAAGCCCGCCTGGCCGCTGAGGCCGGCGAGGTGCCGATTGGCGCAGTCGTCGTCTGCGAGGGGGAGATTGTCGCTCGTGGACAGAATCGTGTGCTGCGTGACCTGGACCCCACGGCCCACGCGGAAATTGTGGCCCTGCGTGCGGCGGCTGCGGCGCTGGGCAACTACCGGTTGCTCGGCTGCACGCTGTATGTGACGCTGGAGCCGTGCGCCATGTGCGCCGGAGCAATGATTCATGCGCGGCTGGACCGTATGGTCTTTGCCGCCGCCGACCCCAAGGCGGGCGCGGCCGGGTCAGTGCTTTCTGTGCTCAACCATCCGCAACTGAATCATCAGATGCAGGTGGAGCAGGGAATTCTCGTCGATGAGGCGGCGGAGTTGCTGCGGAGCTTCTTTCGAGAGCGGCGGGAGCGGTAAACTAGCCCCATGATCGTGCAGATGTATGCCACTTCCTGGTGCGGGGATTGCCGGGCGGCCAGGAAATTCCTCGACTCCAACGGCATCGAGTACACCGAAATCGATGTGGACCGCGATCCGGCTGCTTCGGCCGAGCTGATGCGTCGCGTGGGCAAGCGGGCCGTTCCTCAATTGGTGATAGACGGCGAGTGGTTCCAGCCCTACAAGCCGGGCCGAGGGCTGCTGGTCGATGAGTTGCACGAGCGTTTGGGAATTCCTCGCGCCTGAAGGCTCATGCCTCGTACAATCTAGAGTTGAAGAAGGGCCGCGGAATGTGGCTCTTGCAAGGAGTCTGCCTTGATTGAACGCTATACTCGCCTCGCGATGGGCCGCATCTGGACCGAAGAAAACAAGTACCGCTGCTGGCTTGAAGTGGAGTCGGCGGCAAGCATCGTGCTGGCCCAGTGCGGCGTGATTCCTGAGGCCGCGGCCGAAGCCATTGCCGCCAAGGCCGGCTTCTCCGTTGCCCGCATTCAGGAGATTGAGGCCGAGGTGAAGCACGACGTCATCGCCTTCACCACTGCTGTGGCCGAGAGCCTGAACGCGCAGGACCTCGCGGCTGAGTCCCGGTGGCTGCACTACGGGTTGACCTCGAACGACGTGGTAGATACAGCGCAGGCGCTGCAAGTGAAAGAAGCCTCTGCGCTGATTCGCGCGGGACTTGTGGAGCTGCTGGCCGTGCTCAGGCGCCGAGCCGTCGAATTCAAGCACACGCCCACCATCGGTCGGACGCACGGGATTCATGCCGAGCCAACGACCTTTGGCCTCAAGCTGCTCAATTGGTTTGCAGAGATCAAGCGCAATCTGGTCCGTTTTGACGCGGCGGCCGAGGATATGCGCGTGGGCAAGCTTTCCGGCGCGGTGGGAACGTTTGGTCACCTGAAGCCGGAGCATGAAGAGAAGATTTGCGCACGGCTGGGCCTCAAGCCGGCGCCGGTGGCCACGCAGGTTATTCAGCGCGACCGCCATGCAGCTTACATCTCCACTCTGGCAATCATTGGCAGCACGCTGGACAAAATCGCTCTCGAAGTGCGCCACCTGCAGCGGACCGAGGTGCGCGAGGCGCAGGAGTTTTTCAGCGAAAAGCAGAAAGGCTCCTCGGCGATGCCGCACAAGAAGAATCCAATTACCAGCGAGCAGATCTGCGGCCTCGCACGCGTGTTGCGGGGCAATGCGCAGGCGGCCTTCGAGGACATCGCGCTGTGGCACGAGCGGGACATCTCGCACTCTTCGGTGGAGCGCGTGATCTTTCCCGACTCGACGATTCTCGTGGATTACTTGCTGGCAAAAACCGCGGACCTCATCGACCGGTTGCTGGTCTATCCCGAGCGCATGAAGAAGAATCTCGAAAGCACTGGCGGGTTGATCTTCAGCGGCCAGTTGCTGCTCGATCTCGCCGAAGCCGGAATGTTGCGCGAGGAGGCTTATTCTCTAGTGCAGTCTCACGCTATGCGGGCCTGGAAAGAAGATCTGGTCTTTCGCGACGAAGTGGCAAACGACGCGGCAATCACTGCGTTGCTCAGCCCGGAAAAGCTTTCTAAGACCTTCGATTACATGCGTCAGTTGGGCAACGTGGATGCGATTTTCAAGAGGGTGCTTGGCGAGTAGAGCCTATGAACAAACTGGAAGAGGACGATCTCCAGCGGGTGATGGAGGTCATCCGTCATGCGGTGGAGTTCGCTGAAAACAATGACTCGGCCTTTGCAACGCAGATCCTGACGGCTGTGGTTGAGGAGTTTCCAGGGCTTGCGATCGGCCACAGCTACCTTGGCTGGATATTGTCGCGCAGCGGCCGGCATCGCGAGGCAATTGAACAGGGCCGAGTGGCCGTGCAACTCGAACCTGAATCAGAGAGGGTTTCGCTCTTGTTTTTTCGCGTGCTATGGTCTGCGGGTGAACGTGACCAGGCACTCAATGAGATGAAGCGTTTTACGGCCATTGGACACTCAGATGAATACTCCAAAATGATGGAGGAGTGGACGCAAATCGAAGAATCGTAGCTGTGTTTTTCCAGGTCTTCGGAGCGAGACCTGGACCATTCCGCTTCCGACCATAGTGCAGAGTTGGGGAGCCAACGGGATGAGCGACTTTAGGACCAGAGCGCGAAGTTGGGGAGCAAACGGGATGAGCGAAGTTTTGGCTATGAACGCGAATCATTGACCACATTCGCGCGCTGGCCGGAAATTTGCGCCGTGGGCGAATGAGAGAGGTGCGCCGTAGGCGCAATGTTGGTTAGCCCCGCGCTTCAGCGTGGGGTGGGGTATGAATCGGGTTGTAGAATCAGAGTCCCGTAGGGACGGTGTAGAATGGCGCACACATACGCAAGCAATTTCATTCATTGTGTTTTCAGCACCAAAGATCGCCGCTCGCTCATACCCGCCACACGCACGGCCGAACTCTATGCCTATCTGGGCGGAATCGCGTGTGGCGAAGGCTTCTCGCTCATCGCCGCGGGCGGAACGGCTAATCACGTTCATCTGCTATTTGTCTTGCCGGCCTCCGATTCTCTTGCCCATGCGGTTCAGAAGCTCAAAGGAAGTTCTTCCCGATGGATGGGAGATGGATTTTCATGGCAGGAAGGATACGGAGCATTCAGCGTCAGTCCTTCGCAGGTTGAAGTCGTGAGGGGGTATATTCAAAACCAGGAAGAGCATCACCGCAAACGCGATTTTGAGCAGGAATTTGCCACTCTCTTGCGCAACTGCGGAATCGTATACGACGAGCGTTACGTCTTCGGGTGATTGGAATTGGCGCCGTCCCTACGGGACTCGATACGATTTTGATCGCTGGTAACCCCCACGCTGAAGCGCGGGGCTAAATAACATTGCGCCTACGGCGCGGTCACTCCATCCCTTCGTAAAGTCGTGTGGTAGAAGAGAAGAGCAGAACTAATCCTTGGAGGGGACAGTGACCGAATCCGAGATTCAGTTTCTCAAAGAGAATATCGATAATTCAGTTGAAATCGAGACAAGCAATGGCGAGCGGCTTATTGCAAAAGTGCTATTCGTAACATGCGATGAAGAATACGACGAGCACGAGTTGACCTATCAAGTTGTCTCCTCCAGCCTGCTTGAGTCTTATTCGAACCTCGAAAATGCGGGCGGCTATGTCTTGGATTTCGACAAGATCATGTCGGTAAGACCGCTCAGTTGAAATCGGCCAGGAAGCCGCGCCGTAGGCGCAAGGTTGGTTAGCCCCGCGCTTCAGCGTGGGGTGGGGAGTCGTTGTTATAAACTGGGAGTCCCGTAGGGACGGTGTATTCGATGAACCTCACTGTAGCAATTACCGGCGCATCCGGCGCGATCCTGGGTCGGGAGTTGCTGCGCGCGCTGGAGGCCGATGAGCGCGTGGAGCGGGTGCATCTTGTAGCTTCGGAAAACTCTTTGCGGGTGCTGGCCGAGGAACTCGGGCTGAGTGGCCGAAACGGTCTGCTCGAAAAGCTGCTCGATACGGCGCCAGGGAAGACGGTGCAGCACGCCGACGCTGACATTGGCGCGGCCATTGCCAGTGGCAGCTACCCGTCGAATGGAATGATTATCCTGCCTTGCTCAATGGGTACACTGGCGGCCATCGCCCACGGGCTGGCCAACTCGCTCGTTGCTCGCGCCGCCGACGTCNNCGCCAGTTCGTCTGCCGCGTTCTGGCGCACATCGGTTTACCTCAGCCGGGAGCCTATGTGTGGAAGGCGGACGAGTAGCCAGCCAGCACCGTTCTTCCTCTTTGCTTCGCGAGCACATTTCAAAGGACGGCAGCGAAATCGATTTGACTTCCCTTCGTTTTCCCTAGATACTGCTCTTAATGCTGAACTCAAGGGAATACGGAATTGCGGTCATGGCCATGTGTATGTGCTGCGGACCCGTCCGTGCGGCTCTTGAGAGGCGAATGCGCTAGACGCAACCGATCTTGAAGCCAGGCGGCCCGGGTCCGAAGAGGATTCGGGCCGTTTTGTCCTACTGCGCGGCCCGCAACCTGCCCGACTCGCATCCACAAGCCAAAAACCACCACCACCCCAACCACCGATCAAGGAGCCGACCATGTCCGAATCGAAGCAGCAGTTTGCCACCCTCGCCGTCCACGCCGGCCAATCGCCCGACCCGGTGACGGGCTCAAGGGCCGTGCCCATCTACCAGACCACCTCCTACCTCTTTCAGGACGCGGACCATGCCGGAAGGCTCTTTGCGCTTAAGGAGTTTGGCAATATCTATACCCGCATCATGAACCCCACGACGGATGTCTTTGAGAAGCGCGTGGCGGCCCTGGAGGGCGGCGTGGCGGGGCTGGCCACTGCCTCAGGCCAGGCGGCGGAGACGCTCACCCTGACCACCCTGGCCTCGGCGGGAGAAGAGATTGTTTCCACCACCTCACTCTACGGCGGCACCTACAACCTCTTCCACTACACATTTCCCCGACTGGGGATCAAGGTGCGGTTTGTGGACGCGGACGACTTCGGCGGGCTGCGCGCGGCCATCAACGACAAGACCCGGGCCATTTACACCGAAACGCTGGGCAACCCCAAGCTGGATGTGGTGGACATCGAGAGGATCGCCGCCATCGCCCACGAGCACAAGCTGCCGCTGGTCATTGACAACACTTCGGCTTCGCCGGCGCTGGTGCGGCCCATCGAGTGGGGCGCGGACATTGTGGTCAACTCCGCCACCAAGTTCCTGGGCGGCCACGGAACCACTATCGGCGGCGTGATCGTGGATGCAGGCAAGTTCGACTGGGCGGCTTCGGGGCGATTCAAGGACTTCGCCGAGCCGGACCCCTCATATCACGGTCTTTCCTACACTGAGGCCTTCGGTCCGCTGGCGTTCATCCTCAAGGCGCGAGTGCAGGGGTTGCGCGACACCGGCGCAGCTCTCTCGCCCTTCAACGCCTTCCTGCTGCTGCAGGGCATTGAAACGCTGCACCTGCGACTGGAACGCCACTCCCAGAACGCCCTGGCTGTAGCGCGGCACCTGGAGCGGCATCCCGGCGTAGATTGGGTCAACTATCCGGGCCTGGAGTCCAGTTCCTTCTTCAAGCGGGCGCAAAAATATCTGCCCACCGGCCAAGGGGCGCTGATCACGTTCGGCATCAAGGGAGGGTATGAAGCAGGAAAGAAGCTGATCGACGGGCTGGAGCTATTCTCGCTCGTGGCCAATATCGGCGACGCCAAGTCGCTGGTCATCCACCCGGCCTCGACGACACACGCGCAACTTTCGGTCGAGGAGCAGGCGACCACCGGCGTCACGCCCGAGCTTGTACGGCTATCGGTCGGCATCGAGGATATTCGCGACATCCTTGCCGATCTCGACCAGGCTATCAAGGTTGCCAACGGTTACGAGTTTACAGGCGCAACACAAACCGCGGGGGTTGCTGCACAATAATGAGTATCATGACCGAACCACACGCCGGGGCCGGAGTTGCGCCGACAAGAACAGGCGTTCTGGCGCCGACCTACGAAGGCGACTATGTGCTCGACGAGCAGTTGTTGCTGGAGTGCGGCCGCGCGCTGGCCGGCGTGAACCTGCACTACGCGGTGTATGGCCGGCTGAACGCGGCCAGGGACAACGCCGTGCTGGTCTGCCATGCGCTTTCCGGCTCGGCGCTGGTGGGTTCCTGGTGGCCGGAGATCTTTGCCCCCGGCGGGGTTTTGTCCTTGGATCGCGACTTTGTGATCTGCATCAACATGTTGGGGTCCTGCTACGGCTCGACAGGCCCCGGGTCGGTGGACCCCGAAACAGGCAACATCTATGGCCCGGACTTTCCGCTGGTTTCGATACGCGACAACGTCCGCGCGCAGGCCAGGCTTCTGGACTCGCTGGGCATTCGCCGGGTGCGGCTGGCTCTGGGTGGCTCCATCGGCGGCATGCAGGCCCTGGATTGGACCATCCACGACCCCGGCCGGGTCGAGTGCGCGGCGGTAATCGGTGTGGCACCGCTTTCAGCCATGGGGCTGGCTCTCAACCACTTGCAGCGCCAAGCCATCGAGCACGACCCGGACTGGGCGGGCGGTTACTACCTGCCCCAGCGCCCTCCGAGGCAGGGACTGTCGCTGGCCCGCCAGATCGCCATGCTCAGCTACAAGTCAGCGGAGCTGTTCAACGAGCGTTTTGGTCGCAATCCGAACCGCAACGGGGAGGACCCGTGGGGGTTGGACAACCAGGGCGGCGGCCTGATCGGCGGGCGCTTCGATATCGCCGGCTATCTGGACCACCAGGGAGAGCGGTTCAAAGACCGCTTTGACGCCAATTCCTACCTGGCCATTCTGCGCACCATGGACACCTGGGACCCGCTGCACGGGTATTCTTCGCCGGCGGAGGCTTTTGGCCGGATTCGCGCCCGCCTTTGCTTTGTCGGCATCAGTTCCGATTGGCTCTTTCCTGCCCAGGCGGTAAGCGACTTTGCCAATACGATTCGTGAGGCTGGCGTTCACGCCGATTACCGCGAGATGGCCAGCAATCACGGCCATGACGCCTTCCTGGCCGAACAGGCAGAACTGGTGCGGCTGCTGCAATGAAGCCGGAAACAGTTTTGCCGGCCAGGGTGTCAAATCCGGGAGGCACCGGGGAGAACCGGCAAGCCGGGGTAGGCAGGGGCAGCTGTTCATAATGCTCTTTTGCCAAGTCTGTACCGGCTTTCCAGGCAAGCCGGCTTTCTGGACCGTGCTCTCAGGGCCCTCCCACGGAAGTTCGCGGTTCGGCTTTCCACGGAAATTATTGACTTCCAGCACAACTCTGCTTGTCACAAAGGGCAGGGCTTTCTATAATCCTTCAAAGACCGCAATGGAATCCGAGGTGGTATGGTTTATCTGTCACCCGGCGCTCAACCGCCCGAAAGCGCGGTTTTGCATTCCGCGAGTGCTTGAACATTGATCTCCATTTTGGCAGTTCCCAGGAGCACTGAATGAAGAAGTTAGTCTTAGCGTTTGTGATGGCATCGGCGAGCCTTAGCCTTGTTTCTGCGCCTATGCTGCGTGCCCAGGATACGATCACCATCAAGGATCCGGCAGAGTACAACACCTACCAGAACGCCTTTACTCAGAAAGACCCCCATGCCAAGGCTGCGGCCCTGGAGAGCTTTCTGACGGCTTATCCCCAGAGCGTCGTCAAGAGCGCAGTTCTTGACTCTCTGATCGACACCTACCAGGGCTTGGGCGACGCCGACAAGACGCTCGGCGCGGCCAGCCGCCTGCTTCAGGTAGACGCCATCAATATGAAAGCCATCTTCTGGTCGGTCCTTATCAAGAAGAGCCAGTGCGGCAAGACCGTCAATCAGAAGACTGGCCTGAGCACTGACCCGCAGACCTGTGATGATGCGGCAGCGCTGGCCCAGAAGGGCCTCTTGGCGCCCAAGCCTGCCGCTACCTCGCCCGATGACTGGAAGAAGCTGACTGCTGGAACTTATCCGGCATTTCACTCGGCCATCGCTTTGGACGACATTGTCTCAAAGAAGGACACGAAGGCCGGTATCTCCGAATATCGTACCGAGCTGATGCTCTATTCGCCCGAACAAACCCAGAGCGGACCGGGACTGCAGGATACGCTGCAGTTGGCAGGTTGCTATACCAAGCCGGATGCAAAGGATTTGGTGCAGGCGGTCTGGTTCTATGCGCGGGCATGGAACTACGCTGCCCCGCAGATCAAGCCTGCGGTTGAAAAGGCGATCGAATATTACTACATTCAGTATCACGGCAAGCTGGACGGACTGGACGACATCAAGGCCCAGGCCGCGGCCACCGTCTTCCCGCCGGGAGCCTTCGTCATCTCCGCCAAAGCAACTCCGGCTGAACTTGCCCACAAGGCAATCGTAGAAACTCCCGACCTGAGCAAGATGGCGCTGGTCGATACGGAGTTCATCCTGGCCAACGGAGCCAAGGAAGACACCGACAAGCTGTGGGCCGTGCTGAAGGATCAGGTTACGCCGGTTCCGGGAATCGTCATTGAAGCCACCGCCTCGGTGATCAAGGTGGCCGTGACCAAGGATGCCAAGGATGCCAAGATCGCCGATTTCATCGTCAATCTGAAGAAGCCTCTGACAGAAAAGGAAATTCCCGCAGTTGGATTCGAGTACAAGATTCCTCCCGCGACCGCACTGGTGGGAACTTATGACTCTTTCACCCAGGTTCCAGCCACAGACACCGTCTCTGCGTCCGTGCAGATTGTGCTGCGCGACGGAGAAATCCAGCTAGAGAAGAAGAAGCCCGTACCGGCGCACAAGCCGGCAGCCGGACACCACACGGCGAATTGACCGGTAATTGATCTGATTTGTTCACCGCGCCGGACCGGATAGGGTTCCGTGCGCCACACCGTCCTCCTGGGCCATCAAGGGCAGCCTGATTCAGGCTGCCCTTTCTGTGCTTCCAAAGACTTCCTTCCGTGAATCCGCCGCACACAGCGGCCACAACCAGTGGTGGTAGGCTAGGGGCAGAATGGAACGACTCAGAATCCTCCCCGTTGTCCTGGCCATTGGCGCCATCACCGCTGTTTGCGCCCTCGCGAATGGTCAGACGGGCCAGAATCTCTCCGTACCTCAGCCCAGCCGCGTACGCAAGGCTGCTCCGCGCCCCATGCCGTTTCCTCCAGCCAGCGAGACGTCAGGACCTGTCGCTTCGCTTGAATTCCTCCCTTATGAACGGATAACCCAGCAGGATCGCGACCTGGAGGCGGATGCGGAGTCCTCAATCAGCGAGAGAGCCGGGTTTGCCGGTCTGGAATTCAACCAGAGCAAATGGAATTACCAGCAGGTGGTATGTCCCGCGCTGCCAAACCACCTCTTTTTGCAGTTCACGCGCAACAACGGCACAGGCGACGTGAGCGTGTTTTCGGTTTCAATCCCACGAGGCGGCGACGGGCGTGTGCGCATAATCCCCATTCTGCGCCGTGGATATTCGCTCTTCTC